>JBAXON010000037.1:0-17160 GCA_037133255.1 Deltaproteobacteria bacterium | reverse complement strand
TGCCGCATGCTGTCTTGCCGTCTGCCTGTAGATTGCCAAAACCAGGCACCAGTTGGCCTTTTTTAAATAATGTCGTCTTTCCCTTGGCCTTGTCTTCAATGACGGTATCTTCCAGGAAGACACCGTTGATCCGGTGAGCAACTTTAACAACATCGTAGTGACCTTTGTCATTCAGGTAATCCCACTTGAGATTCAGAATTGGTTCAGGAAATGCACCACCCTCTTTGGCATAAAGTTTTTTAACCGCATTCATGATCTTGATTTCTATTTCACCAACGGGAATTGCGTCGCCGGGCGCTTCAGCGGCCTTGTATTTCCATTGTACCCAGCGGCCCGAGTTGCTCTGTGAACCTTCCTTCTCCATACTCGCGGCAGCGGGCAGAAGAAAACATTCCGTCTTGATCTTTTTGGGATCGACGCCGGGGCCTCTCCAGAACTGGTAGGTTTCATTGTCAAATATGTTTTCGCCGATGAGCCAGTCCAGATTTTGCAGCGCTTTACGAACTTTGTTGCTATTCGGTGTGCTGACGGCCGGATCAGCGCCAATGGCAAAAAATCCCTTTACCTTGCCCTCATACATCTTATCGAACATGTGCATCGTGGAATAGTGTTTCCCGTCATCCATCTTCGGCAGCCAGTGATAGCCAAAATCATTTTCCTTAGTTGCCTTTTTCTCCCAATAGGATTTCAGGAAACTGACAAAGAATTTGGGATAATTTTGATAGTAGTTGGCCGACTGCGGATCTTTGGATTCCGGCGTGTTTTTCTTAAGATAATGTTCCAGTGTATCCAACGACGCGGAAGGTGTCTTCAAGTATCCGGGCAGCACGTTGTAAAGAATGGCATGGTCGGTGGAACCCTGAACGTTGGGCTCGCCACGCAGCGCATTGATGCCGCCGCCCGCAATGCCCATGTTGCCCAGCAGCAACTGAATAATCGACATCGCGCGGATATTCTGGCTTCCGACAGTATGGTGTGTCCAACCCAGGGCGTAACATTCCGTTCCCGCTTTGTTCGGCACACCTGTGGCGCTGTATGCCTTGTAAACCTTGAGAAGGTTTTCTTTGGAAACACCGGTGATGCTGGAAACCTTATCCATCGTGTAACGGGAATAATGTTTTCTCATCATTTGCAGAACACAGCGCGGATCAGAAAGAGTAATGTCCCGTTTGGGAATTCCCTTTTCGTCTTTTTCCAGTACCCAGGTCGCTTTATCGTATTTTCTTTTTTCGGCATCATAACCGGAGAAAAGACCGTTGTTAAAATTATAGTCTTTGCCCACGATAAATGAAGCGTTGGTGTAATTGAGCACATAGTCTTTAAAGTATTTATTGTTTTCCAGAATGTAATGAATCATACCACCCAGGAAAGCAATGTCGGTGCCGGAACGAAGAGGCACATGAAAATCGCAGCGGGCAGATGTACGGGTATAACGGGGATCAACATGAATGATTGTCGCTCCTTTTTCTTTTGCTCTCAAAATCCACTTGAAGGCAATGGGGTGATGCTCGGCAGCATTGCTGCCCATAATAAGAATTACATCTGCATTTTTTAAATCACAGTAGTGGTTCGTCATGGAACCGCGTCCAAACGACTCTCCCAGAGCCGCTACAGATGGACTGTGTCAGACCCTAGCCTGATGATCCATGTAAACCAGACCCAAGGCTCGCGATTTGGCCGTGACAAGCCAGCATTCCTCATTATCGATATTGGAACTGCCATAGTGACCTATGGCTTCGCAACGATTTACAATCTCGCCCTTGGCGTTTGTTCTGGTGAAATTTTTGTCGCGGGTATCCTTGATCAGACGGGCCATGCGGGGCAATGCCCAGTCCCAATCTTTTTCTTCCCACTCGGTTCCGTAAGGTTTGCGATAAAGCACCTTGGTGAGGCGGTGCTTATTGGCCTCGGTCAGATCGAAAAGACCTGCACCCTTGGCACAGAGTGATCCCTCGTTGATGGGATGGTCGGCGTCGCCTTCGATGTTGATAATCTTTCCTGTCGTCTTATCCGTGCTGCAGACAAGACCGCAGCCGACGGAACAGTAACAGCAGGTAGTTATTGTCTGCTTGGCGATCTTGACCCTGTTCATCTTATCCAGTTCGGACGCATACGCCCGGGTCGGATTCAGGTTGAGCCCCAGACTGGACAGAGCAATCCCGCCTCCGACGGCGCCGGACAGAGTTAAAAAACCTCTTCGTGTAATTTGCATAAAAATCCTCCAATACCTATGTCAATTTTGGTCTATGTCAAACTTGGCATAGATTGACTTAAAGTCATAAAAAAGTCAATATGTTATATAAAACATAGACGTAAATTATTGTGCGCAAAATATTAATAACGAATTTTATTGACATTTGATGATTATCTTCCTTATAACAAAAACCATGTAAGCGTATAAGGGAGATTATCCTGATGGAAATAAAATATAAAATCTGGATTGAAAAAAATGGCAAAGTTGTTTTCGGCAAGGGACGGGACAATATTCTCAAGGCCGTAGATGAGCAACGTAGCCTCAATGCCGCAGCCAAAAAACTTGGAATGTCCTACCGGGCGGCCTGGGGAAGGCTTAGGGCCTCCGAAGAGCGGATGGAAATGAAACTTATGGAGATCGGCGACGGGGAAAAGTCTATGCAATTGACAAAGCAAGCCCGCGCAATCATTGACCGCTTTGATAAACTCGAAAGCGATGTGGAAAAGCTACTGCATACAGCGGATCAGGATTTTCAGAAGTTGATCAGGGATTAGGCGCAAGCGTTTTACGCCTTTAGACCTTTAATTAAGGTTCAGGAAAGCAACTTGGTATAATACCAAGTAAGCTTTCAAAAATTCATATTTTATTTTTTGAAAACAACTTGGTATTATATTGTATTGCCAAGCGGTCAAAAAGTGTGGTAGTAGGCAATCGTCAGTGAACCACAGGGGTCACCATGCCCTGTGGTTTTTTTTGTGAAACTCCAATTTCCATAACGAAGTGTAGGGAAATTGGCAAGTTAATGAGACCCAAGCTTCAGAAACAAAGTGAACTGAACCTTGAGGGTCGAATTATCCCGCGCAGCGGAGGGTAGTATACCCGCGATACAATACACAAGGAGTACCAAACAAGCATGATTGCAGCATCAAATATCACTCTTTCCTACGGCAAGAGAGTACTATTCAAGAATGTTAACATCAAGTTCACCCCCGGTAACTGCTATGGACTGATTGGGGCAAACGGATCGGGGAAGTCAACATTTCTCAAGATTCTCTCAGGTGAGCTGGAGGCGGACAAAGGGGAAATTATAGTCGGCCAGCGGGAGCGAATAGCAGTTCTGCGTCAGGATCAGTTCGCCTTCGACGATGAAATAGTTTTTAACACAGTCATCATGGGACACAGGCGGTTGTATGACGTGATGATGCAGCGGGATGCGATTTACGCCAAAACAGAATTTACCGAAGCGGATGGTGTGCGTTCCGCTGAAATTGAAAGTGAGTTCGCGGAACTAAACGGCTATGAAGCAGAATCAGAAGCAGCCGTGCTTCTGAGCGGACTCGGCATATCTGAAGATCTGCGGACAAAAAAAATGAGAGAGCTGGAGTCTGGTGATAAAGTCCGCGTCTTATTAGCACAAGCTCTCTTTGGCAATCCGGATGTGCTATTGCTTGACGAACCGACCAATAACCTCGATCTGAAATCCATTAAGTGGCTTGAAGAGTTCCTGTCCCGATTTGCAAATACGGTTATCGTGGTGTCTCATGATCGCCACTTTCTGAATCAGGTTTGTACGCATACTGCTGATATTGATTTCGGGCGTATTCAAATTTATGTCGGCAATTATGATTTCTGGTATCGTGCCAGCCAGTTAAATCTGAAACAGAAACAAAACGACAACCGTAAAATATCTGAAAAAGCTGATGAGCTGAAAGCTTTTATCCAGCGCTTCAGCGCCAACGCATCCAAGTCCAAACAGGCCACGTCGCGAAAGAAGCTGCTTGAAAAACTTACGCTGGAGGATATGCCGACATCATCGAGAAAATATCCGCACGTGGTCTTCAAGCCGGAGAGAGCCTGCGGTGATATTATTCTGGCCATTTCGGGCCTAACCAAAGAAATTGACGGGGTCAAGGTGTTGAATAATTTTGATTTGACCGTGCGAAAGGGAGACAAAATCGCTTTTGCCGGTGACAACTCGCTTGCCCGAACGACACTTTTTCAGATTCTGGTAGGGGAGCTGGAACCGGACAGCGGTAGCTTCCGCTGGGGTGTTACCATTACTCCTGCCTATTTCCCCCAGGAGAACAGCGGGTTTTTTGAACGGGAAATGACCCTGGTTGACTGGCTGGGTCAGTATTCACCTCCTGCGGAGGGTGAAACATTTGCCCGCGGTTTCCTTGGCAGAATGCTTTTTTCGGGCGAAGAGGCCCTGAAAAAAACCGGCGTTCTTTCCGGCGGTGAACGGGTTAGTTGTATGTTGACGCGCATGATGCTGACCGGAGCCAATGTCCTGATCCTTGATGAACCGACCAATCACCTGGATCTGGAATCAATCACCGCCCTTAATGACGGGCTCATCGCTTTTTCTGAGGTGGTTTTATTTGCCTCCCACGACCAGGAATTTGTCTCAACCGTGGCCAACCGGATTATCGAGATTTCTGAGGGCGGTGCAATTGATCGAACTTTTGATTTAGAAGACAATCTTGACCAGGGATATATCGCAGAAGCGAGCTGAACTCAAAATGGGATTAGGCTATATTATAAGAATAATTTCTGTTAGAATAGCCATGTAATTAAATTCTGAAGGAGGTTACCATGGAATTAGCAACTGCAATTAAGGGCAGAAGAAGTATTCGTAAATTTCAGTCAAAGGATGTGTCAAAGGATGTAATTACGGAAATTCTGGAGGAGGCACGCTGGTCGCCATCATGGGGAAATACGCAACCATGGGACTTATATGTATTGACGGGAAAGACACTGGAAAAATTTAAAGAAATGAATCTGCGGCTAACGCTTGCCGGCGCTGCTGTCGCCTCCGATGTGCCCATGCTGGAGAAATGGCCTGACGCCATGAAAGCACGGTATGGAGAGTTGGGCAAAGTTGTTTTAAGTGTGCAGGGTATAAAAAGAGAAGATAAGGAAGCACGTGATCAATACTATAAAGATATGGTTTCCGCCTTTGATGCCCCGTGTCTTATTCTTGCCTGCATTTCGCGGGATAATCTCGTTGAATACCAGATGCTGGATATCGGCCTTATCACTCAAACGATCTGCCTGGCAGCTCACGGAAAAGGTCTTGGCACTTGTTTTCTGGCAGCAACCGCGCGTTACTCTGCTGAAATTCGAAAGATAGCGGCAATTCCTGAAGATAAAAAAATTGTTGTGGGTATTGCTCTGGGTTATCCTGATCCATCATTTCCTCTCAACAATTTTGAGCGGGACAGAGCAAAACTGGATGAATTTGTCCATTGGATGGAATAAACGGGGGATTAGAATGAGCAAGTTTATTGACCTTTCTGTGGCAATTGAAAGCGAGTTGCCTTCCGACCCGCCGATGATGATACCAAAGATCATGTATGTAGATCATGCGCTGGGAGCGGAGAGCATGAAGGCATTTTATCCGGGGCTAACCGCAGGCGACCTGCCGGGCGGGCTTGGTTGGGCGGTCGAGTTTCTGGAGGTCTCGACACATGCGGGCACGCACATGGATGCGCCCTGGCACTTTCACCCCACACAAGATCAGGGCAAGCCTGCGTTGACCATCGATAAGTTTCCGCTTGAGTGGGGTGTAGGCAGCGGTGTGAAAATAGACTTTTCCGATTTTCCTGACGGGTACAACATCACGATTGCAGACGTTAAAGCGAAACTCGATAAAATCGATCATATCCTAGGGGAAGGGGATGTGTTTCTCGCGCAAAGCGGGGCGGCGCCTTACTGGGGCACACCTGAGTACCTCGTGAAAGGCTGCGGATTTAGCCGCGAGGCAACGCTCTTTATTCTTGGTCACGGTGTGCATGTTGTCGGGACGGACGGCTGGAGCTGGGACAGGCCGCTTCCTTTTCAGGCTAAAGAATTTGCCCAGACAAAGGATGCCTCAATTATCTGGGAAGGGCATTTTGCGGGTATTGAAAAAGGTTATTTCCAGATTGAAAAGCTCACCAATTTAGATTTGCTCCCGTCAACCGGTTTCAAATTCTATTGTTTTCCGGTTAAAATAAAAGGGGCAAGCGCAGGGTGGATAAGGGCAGTAGCCGAGCTTGCGTAATATTTCTGCGTAATATTTCATTGACATATAAGACCAAAAATCTTATAGCTGAACCATGAACAAGCAATGTTTTTATCAAAAATACGATCATAGGTGGAGGAAAAGCAGGATGAAAAGGACAGTGTTTTTTGTTGTGATGATTTTTGCTCTTATGGTGTTTTGTGTCTCGGTTGATGCGAGGGATTCAAAGATGGCAGGTAAAAATGATGGCAGCCTGGTCAGTGAATCTAACCCGCAGCCATCACCGTCACCGAATAAAGCAAATGCCATTGAAAAAGGTTCTCAGGGCGTAAATCCGATTGGGGAGTCGAATCCACAGCCATCACCTTCGCCGGAGAGGCTCAAGAAGGTGAAGATAAAGAAGTTGGGTAAGGAAGTGGTTGGCGAATCCAATCCCCAACCCTCACCATCCCCAAGAAGCATTAAATAGCAAGTAGTATTATGGTCATATCAAAAGCAATGCCTCAAATTAAAATGCTGTAGGGGGTAGATCAGGAAAAGATGAATATGAAAAAGATGCTTCAAGAAACAGCCGAACGCTATCCGGAAAACACGGCCATTATTTATGATGGTAAGAGGATATTCTATAAAGATCTGAACCGTTTTGTGGATGCCCTTGCCTACCACTTAAAAGTGCTTGGCGTTAATAAAGGCGATAAAGTGGCCATCATGCTTTCCAATTGCCCGGAGTTTATCATTTCCTACTTTGCCGCTTTAAGGCTTGGAGCGGTCGCCGTAACACTGAACGTCATGACCACCTCCTATGAACTTCAACATCTGATTGAGAATAGCGATTCCAAAGTCCTTATCACAGGAGATAACCTCGCCAAGAGATTCCAGGACATCAAAGAAACGATTCCCTTTTGCCGACACCTGATCACTACCACCGGACTTACTCCCGGATCTCCTTTCGATGAAATAATCTGTAGCGGATCTGTGATTACGGACTTACCCGAACTTAAAGGGGATGATCCGGCGGTCATGATCTATACCGCTGGTCTCACGGGAAAGCCAGTTGGAGCTGTTTTAACTTTTAATAATCTGGCCACCCAGGCGGATTTGCTCCGTACAATCTGCAACGGTACAAAAGACGATCGAAGCCTGGCGGTTATCCCTCTTTTCCATTCTTTCGGCGCTTCTGTCAACATGCTCTCTCCCATCTGTTTGGGGGCATCAGTAGTGCTGATGGATCGCGCTACGCTGGATAGTATCTTCGCGACGATTCAGAATGAAAAGGTGACTTATATCTGCGCCGTTCCCCGTCTCTTTATGGGAATGATGTTTCACGATAAGATCAAGGATTACAATCTTAGCTCCTTGCGCTTTGGCATTACCGGTGGATCCGCCATGGCGCCGGAATTATTTACCGAGTTTGAAAAACATTTTGGCATTAAGGTGCTCGAAGGGTATGGGCTGACAGAAACATCTCCCTGCTGCATATTCACAATGCCCAATCTGGTTCAGAAACCAGGGTCTATAGGAACAGTTTTGCCGGGCGTAGAAGCGAAGGTTATTGATGATGCAGGAAAGAATGTGGCAGCGGGAGTGGTGGGAGAATTGCTTGTCAAAGGCAGTGTCGTTATGCAGGGTTACTACAAGGATGAAGCAGCGACAGCGGAAGTCATACGCAACGGCTGGTTGTACACAGGCGATCTTGCCTACATGGATGCTGATGGTTACGTGTTTCTGGTTGGCCTCAAGAAACGTATGATCATTACCAGTGGGTTCAATGTCTACCCCAAAGAGGTGGAGTTAATTCTAGATATGCACCCCGCAGTTGTCGCATCTAAAATTGTCGGTGAAAAAGACCCCCTGCGGGGAGAGATTGTCAAAGCTCTAATTGTAAAAAAGCCTGGTGATGAAACTGACGAAAACGAAATTATGCGCCATTGCCGGGTATATCTATCCTCCTACAAGGTTCCCCGGATGGTGGAATTTGTTAAAACCCTCGATTGAGGGAGGAAATGAAACAATTGGTGACGGTTCAAATTAATTGACATCACCCACAATAATTCGCCATTTCTGAGAGAACTACGTCCTTAATAGCCCTCTGCACTAGCCAATAATCCCAAATTTTCCGCATTTTATTATCTTGACAACAAACATTTTTATGTATTTAATCAGCACCACTATGAACCAGCGCTTTACAGATTTAATAAGTGCCGCTATCAAGCAGAGGATTTCCGATCTCCACATCACGGGAGGTTTTCCCTTAATTTTCCGCAAGGACGGCATCATCCATTTTGATAAAAATGTCAGTTGGTCGCCCACTGAAATTGACGTCATGGTCAAAGAAATGTTGAGCGAAAGACAAATGCAGATGCTCAGCAAACGATGGTCTGTTGATTATGCCATATCTTTTAATCAAGTACGGGTGCGTGTCAATACCTTTTATACAACAAGAGGCCTGAGCCTTGCAATAAGGCTTTTGCCCGAAACTATTCCCGACCTCAGTTCGCTTAACCTGCATCCATCTCTCAACCAGATTAGCGATCTGAAAGCGGGGTTGGTTCTTGTCTGCGGCAGCACTGGTTCGGGCAAATCCACGACAATCGCGGCCATCATCGAAGAGATCAATCGCTCCAGGCCGGTCCACATTATAACAATCGAAGATCCCATTGAATACAGGTTTCGCCCCAAGAAAGCTTTTATCGAACAGCGCGAAGTGGGTATTCACGTGCCCTCTTTTAATCAGGGTCTGCTCGATTCTCTGCGGGAAAATCCCGATGTAATATTCGTAGGAGAATTAAGAGAACCGGATACCATTCGGCTTACCCTCAACGCCGCGGAATCAGGGCATCTCGTTTTTGCTACCTTGCATGCCACCGATGCTGAGGATGCTGTCTATCGTATCAACAATTGTGTTTCCGGTGAAAATCAGGAAGTAATCCGTTATCAGTTCGCCTCGTCCCTTTCGTGGTTGATTGTCCAGCAACTGATTCATGTTGAAAAAGCAGGTTTCCGCGTGCCGGTACTTTCCATTTTGAGATCAACGCCTTCCGTTCAGAGCAATATCCGTGATAACAAGGTGGTGCAACTGGAATCAACCATGCTCACAAGTAAAAGTGATGGCATGTTCACGATGGGTATCTATCAGCAGGATTTCATCAACAAACAATCTCAGTTTGTACATCCACACAAAAGTTTCGGTATGGGGAACGATGCCAGCAGCAAAGACCGTGATTACGTTTCCACGCTCATTGATCCCAACGCAGTGCAGGATGTAGTGTACATGGCATCAGTGGATGATACTTTCAAAACCGAAGCCGCGGATGCTTTGACCATTAAAAACGAGGACGATCAGCAGTATGTCATACTCAAAGAAGAGGACATGGAACTAAAAGATATTATTGCCCAATACGATAAACCAGGTGCTGGAAAATCAGATTTAGGCCCGCAAAAAAAATAACTTCCACGATATTAAAATATTCGCCTTTCAGTTTGCTGCGGCCTGAAATGTGACAATTTTACCCCCGGCGTCTCTTTGAATTCTTCCTTCACTTTCCAGATAACGCAGGTGGGCAATGGCTTCGCCTGTGGCAAACCACTTCTGGGCAATAGGAAATTCCTCCCATGTCGCGCAATCAATATCCCAGGTCATCCCCGCCGCAATTTCATAGGCATTCATTATTTTTGATCCCACAACATTCATAACTTCATCGGCACGCGTGAAATGATGCGCCTTGAGCTCATCAATCCTGCCCTTTAAATCTTTAAAAAAATTCCGGTGGCCAGGCAAAACCATATCCACCGGCAAATTATAGACCATGTCCAGACTCTTTAAGTAGTCGGCAAGCGAGTTGACCCGATAAGACCATGATTCTATGTGCGGCGTTATGTTGTAGAGAATATGATCGCCGGAGAACAAGATCCGTTTTTCTTCCTCAAACAGACAGATATGCCCCTGAGTATGTCCGGGTGTCAGCAGGCACTGCAAGCGGTAACCGCCGACTTCAATAATGCTGCCGTTATCAAGTAGATTGAACTCCGGAATTTTTGCCGGATTATATTTAAGGCCGGGGTGGCTGTTCATAGCATTGAGCAGTTCATCACCGGGGAAACCATTGATCATGGCATAATCAACAAGTGGCTGCCAGCTACTGCCTTTGTCAAAGACCCGTGAATCTATTCTGCTGAAATATACCTTGCTTTGCTTGCTTGCCAGCCTCTCAATCAGGCCGATGTGATCGGCATGCATGTGGGTAATCATAAAATCTGTTTTCGATAAATCTACATTAAGCGAAGCCAAACCGGCATGCATAGCATCATAGCAGACAGTGCGATTAAATCCGGTATCGATAATCAGATTCCGGTTGTCTCCCTTGATGACGTAGGAATTTAGTTCTTTGAGCGGACTATTGGGCAGCGGCACTTCGATCCGGTAAAGCCTGTCCATCACTTCATCAACCATTGTTTTATATCCTTCTTACTGCGAATTTATGACGCGATGCTAACACTATTGCCATGAGGAAACAAGTTGACATTATACATAGTTCACTGCATAAATAACTACGACAGAAAGATCAAAGGAGGAATTTTATGAGTGCTGATAGAGAATGTGCCTTGGTTGACAATGAAGCTGATTTGGATAAAGCATTAAATGATAAGGATAAAGTCATCGCGTTTGTTTATGCCTCCTGGTGCCCTTTTTGCCGGAAAGTTTTACCAGTATTTCAGCAGATCGCCCAAGGCGGGCGACGTAATTTTCTGCTTGTCGAGGATGATAATGAAAGTATAGCGGAGAAATACGTAATTGATGTCTTCCCGACCCTGTTGTTTTTTAATCAAGAAAAAGTTGCCCTGAGGCTGGATGGAAAACCGGGTGTGGGTTTAAATGAAAAACAAATAAAGGATTTCATTAAGTCCTGCCCTCTGCCGGAAGGTTAAAACTACTTCTAAACATAGCTGTTATCCACAAATCATCAACCTTGAATAAAATGCTGGTCTTCAATTTTCTCTTCAATCGGGAAGCTTAAAAGTATTTTGCACTTCAAGAATTTCATTATTTTTCCTGTCAGCGCTCCAGCCCAGCTCATTTGCCGCGATATCGGCGACCTTCTCCAGAACTGCTTTGCCGGGATTGCCCAGTGTCCCAATGCCTGTTCTTCTGAAAAGAATGTCTTTTAATGTGACTGCCATTTCGTTTTTAATCGCATATACAACTTGTGCTAGAATCTCACCGTCATCGGTTACGATTTCTGCCAGTCTTTTATCCTGTCTCGCAAGTTTCAGGATATTGTCATACTCAGTACCATAATTTCTGCCGAGGTATTCGACGGTTGTATTTTCAAAATCTTCGTTTTCTTTTTTAATAGAATCAATAAATTTTTCAATATTCTCTATCTCGCAGCCGATAAGCCGTTGCTTATGAGTCTTGCACTTGCCAAGTTTATCTCCCAGTATTATTTCTACAGTTTTTAAAACATTCTGGGCGAGATTGCGGCTGGTGGTGTACTTGCCGCCCTCGACTGTTATCAGGCCGGGAAGTCCTTCATCCGAATGGTCATAGATCTCGTATTTACGGGTAGTGGTATGCACATCTTCGCCCTTTGCATCGAGTAGCGGGCGCAGGCCTCCGTATGAAAATAGCACGTCAGAGTATTGGATAGGATTATTGTTGCCGAAATCCATGTTCACTGTATCCAGCAATTCTTGAATGCTTTGCCTGGTCACGTGATATTCTTCCGGAGTTCCGGGATACTCCTTGTCTGTAGTTCCAATTAGAGAATGCCCGCGCCAGGGGATCAGGAAAAAGTGGCCTGCCTTGGTCATGGTGCCAACGGCCTGTTTATTGATAATATCCTTGACAATCAGGTGGATTCCTTCGGAGCGGCGGATCTTGTCATGCGAATCGCCCTTTTTTGCCACCTTGAGAACGATGTCCGCCCAAGGGCCTGTGCAGTTGATAGTAAGTTTTCCTTTGAGAGTGTGCGATCTGTTGTTCACAAGATCCCGCACCACAATGCCGGAAACTTTATTACCCTCAGGAATAAAAAAATCTTCCACCTTGGTATAGTTGGAAACCTTGGCCCCATAATGAATGGCCGATTTTAAGAATGCAAGCGTCAACCGCTCGGGAAAAATACTAAGGCTGTCATAATAGACCCTGGCGCCCTGCAAGCCCTCGCGCTTTGTATTCGGTACCTTCTCGATAACTTCTTTCCTGGACAGGGGATAGTGATTGGGGATTTTTTTGCTTTTGTCCCAGGTAAATTTTTTATCAAACGCGAGCAGATCGTAAACGAAAAGACCTATTTTCATGACAAATGTCGGATTGATGAACATGAAGGGAATGGGATAGATATAGTTAGGGGCTATATTCCCCATAATTCTGCGTTCATTGAGAGATTCGCGCACAAGTCCGAATTCGAAAGTTTTCAGGTATCGCAAACCGCCATGGATTACTTTGGAAGTTGCGGCGGATGTTGCCCAGCCAAAATCGTTTTTTTCCACAAGCGCAACGCTCAGTCCTCTGCTTGCGGCATCATAGGCAACTGCGGCGCCGGTAATACCCCCTCCGATCACAAGAATATCGAATGATTCGTTCTTGTATTCATCTATGAAACGTCTCATCATAAATACTCCTTAATGATTGAGTTCTTTAAAAGCGCCTTTGTTGTTTTTGTATAACGCTTGATAGTGTTTATAAAGCTTGTCATACACCGCCTTGTTATCCGGATTTGGTCTGTAGAGGTTACCTTTTTTCAGCATCCTGTTTACCTCGCTGAAAGTCTCGTAGATTCCGAAGGAAACCATCGCGATGGCCGCAGCGCCCTGCGCGGATGCCATCTGGGGATTCATCATCTGCACAATCGGTTTCTGCAAAACATCTGCGAAGGTCTGACACCATACATCGCTCTTCGAAGCACCGCCGATTAATCGGACTTCATCCGTGGCCGGTTTACTTTTTTTCAATGACATTTTTTCCACGAATTCCATTCCCCAGCGGATGTTAAAGGCAACCCCTTCCATCACCGACCGGCAGAGATCGGCCCTTGTCGTATTCATGCTGATGTTGAATATCTGTCCTCGCAGGTACGGATTATTGATGGGTGATCGCTCCCCGAAAAGCCACGGAGTCAAAATTACATGATTCGCACCAGGGGGTGAGTTGAGCGCTTCCTTGTCCATTATCTTATATATTTCAGAGGTTGATTTTCCCTGCATGAGCTCGGAGGGATAAAGCATGCTTTTGAGCCAGTCCAAAGCGGCACCCAGGGTTTCCTGTTTACTGATCAAAAGGAATTTGCCCGGAATTCCCGATACTATTGCTCCAACGTAATGTTGAGTATCGACAGCAGTGCAAGGGTGGTGTGTGGCAACCCAGCCGGCGGTGCCTATATTGACGTGCATATGTCCCATCTCAATTGCGCCTGAGCCAATCGCCGATGCGAGGAGGTCGCCGGCCCCGGTCACTACTGGAAGACCCACCGGAACGCCGGTTTTTGCAGAAAAATCCGCCGTGACATTGCCTGCAATTGCTGTTGATGCCCTTAGCTCAGGCATTTTGCGCGAATCGAGACCGTACATTTTATGGATATCTTCCGACCAGACCCACTTCCCATGGTCCTTATTGCGCGTATCCATGAGCCAGGTGACGTTTGCCATGTCGTATGAAGTCACATAATTACCGGTAGCAAGAAAAATGGCATAATCCTTTGCGTCCAGAAATTTATGGACGCTGTTATACAAGTCTGGCTTGTATTTTTTCATCCAGGCGAGTTTGCATACAGTATCCTTCCCCGTTTTCCCGGGTGCGCCGCCGGTAATTCTCATGAATTTGAGAAGCGTCAAGATGGGGTAGCCCTCGACCTTGATAAGTCCCTTGAACATCTCTTCCTGTGTGAACTGTGCCGCGCGTTCATCCATCCAGGATAGCATGTTCATGAGAGGATTTCCTTCCTTGTCCACCGGAACGGTGTTTTGCATTTGGCTTGTGAACACAAGACCGGCAATCCTTCCTGTCAGATCGGGATGCGCGGCAAGAACACTTCTGCTGGAATTATATATGGCATCCGATAATTCCTGCGGAGACTGCTCAACACACGATTTGTCCGGATACGAAAGGCTGCATGTTGATTGACTGGAATCTATGTATCCGTCAGGGCTTACAAGTACCGCCTTCGTTTCACTGGTACCAACATCAACAGCAAGTATGAGATTTTTTTCTTCCATAATCACCCCTCCCTGTTTCGTATATATAGATATATAATTTTTTAGATCCCATTGCAAAGCTATCGTTTGCAATGGATTATATGTTAATTCAGTTCGGGATACAAGCTACTTTAGCTGCCAGTTCCTCTGGTTATCCCTTTATTTTCCAGTTACACACAAACAGCCAGTCTCGACAAAATGCAGGACTTCAATCTGAAATAAATGCAATTCAAACTATATTTTCTGTGCCTATTTCCTTGACATACAAGAGTGGCTTCCCTATAGTCACTTCCAATGAGAGCAAGTTCTCATCAAAACTCAGGAGGGGTCAGTAATGTCCAGAGTCGAACTAAACACTCAGGCGCCGAATTTTACCCTGAACGATTTTAATGGAAAGAGCGTATCGCTTGCCGATTTTACCGGTCAAAAAAATGTTGTAGTAGTTTTCAACCGTGGTTTTTTTTGACCTTTCTGCCGCGCGCACATGGCGCAGTTGCGCCAAGATTATCAGCAATTCGTAAAACTGGATACGGAAATAATCGTAGCCGGACCTGAAAAAGACGACGCTTTCCGGGACTACTGGGCAAAGGAAAGTTTGCCGTTTATCGGCCTGCCTGATCCCGAGCATCATGTTTTGAAGCTATACGGTCAAGAGGTTAAACTGTTCAAACTGGGGAGACTTCCCGCGCAGATGCTGATTGATAAATCTGGAAATGTTCGGTTTGTGCACTACGGTCATTCAATGTCGGATATTCCACCGAATCAGGAGATCATTGATCTGATTGTAATAAATATATAATTTTATAGCCGGCTAAGCATTTTAAATTGCCCCATGTCTTAATTTTTTCCAGTACAGTTTTTACCTGAAATCATTCTTCTCTCGGTAACATTTATTTATGAGGCAATTGGCCAAAGTATGCTTAAGCGTTTTACAAAAACCATGATGGCATTTATAGAAAAGTCTGAATATCGTAAATGGCAATACAAAATATTTTCAGCCACGTGGCTTGCCTATGTGGGATATTATTTCGCCAGAAAAGCATATTTTGTTGTAAAAAGCGATATGGCCGATACAATGGGACTGGATGCCATACATCTCGCGCACCTAGGAACAGCATATCTTATATGTTACATGATTGGACAATACTCAAGTGCATATTTTGGCCGCCGTTTGGGACCAAAATATCTGCTTATATCAGGAATGGGTATATCCTTGTTTTGCAATATTGTATTTGGCTCTTCGAACTCTTACTGGACAATCATGCTTTTCCTGAGTCTAAATGGTTTGGCCCAGGGTACCGGATGGCCGGGTTGTATCGGAAGTCTCGCGCATTGGTTTAAACGAAAACAACGCGGAACTATTTTAGGCATCTGGTCCACATGCTACCAACTCGGTTCTGTACTTGCCACATCATTTGCAGCCTATATGTTAGGCCAGCACGGGTGGAGATGGTCATTTTACGGGGCTTCAATGGTGATGCTGATTATCTGGGTCGCTGTTTTATACCTTCATCCAAATCGCCCGGAAGATGTTGGCTTGAAACCACTTTTTGATGAAGATGATGAAGTTGTTACTAAGACATCTGAAAAAACGGATGAAAAAGCAGATGAAAATGGACTGGGATGGAATCGTGAAGTGGTTATCACGGTCGTTACCATGGGGCTGATCTATTTTGGCATTAAATTCCTAAGGTATGCACTCTGGAGTTGGGTTCCTTTCCTGTTAAATAAAAATTTCAATCTTGCAGGTGATGACGCGGGATATCTTTCGACCGTTTTCGATATTTTAGGTTTTGCAGGGGTTATTTTTGCCGGATTTGTATCTGACAGAATGTTCAAAGGAAAAAGATCCCTGCTTTCCTTTGTAATGCTATTTATGATGACCTTATCTTTTATTCTAATGTACACTTTGGGATCCGCAAGTCTGATGTATTTTACAATATCATTGGGAATCGCAGGTTTCATGCTTTACGGACCAGACTCTTTGATCTCGGGGGTTGGTGCCATTGATATAGGCACAAAAAAAGGAGCATTGGTTGCGGCCGGAATTATCAATGGGACTGGTTCAATCGGACCCATTTTCCAGGAAGAAATTATTGGCTGGATGTATGTAAAATACAATCACGCATTGGGTCCTATATTCATTTTATTGGTTATTGTTGCATCGATCACAGCATTCATAACATTTATCCTTTGGCTGCGATCCAGAAGGAGTAAAATTAAGTTATAGTTTATTGAAATTTCAGTAGTAAAGCGGATAAAGCCTGAGTTGCGAGGGGAAACTAAGGGTCGAATCTTTACTCTTGATATTTTAGATTGATGACGTGGTAATCCCTCACCATTACGATCTTTCCGGCGGTTGGATAATTTTTTTCAACCGCTTTTTGTTTTGCTTGGCGTGGCTTGTCTGGCTGGTTATGCGGCCGTAATTTCCTGCCCGTTCCATAGTTGTCACCTTTGAATAGTTGAAGAGGCAATCATCACTGCAACTACAAAATAAAAAGTATAGGTAGATGAAAGTGATTCTGCTGGGACAGTATTTTTATCTTCCTGAACTACCCAAAAATCAAACATAAACTAAAATGCAGGACTACGAATATTCACTTAATTTTTAAAAATCCGTCAATTGCAATGAAACCATTTTATCGAAGCGATGCTGTAATAATTGGATAAACTTGATTTAACTGTCAATTTTATCCGACCTGTATATATCTTCATACTGCGACAGTTTTTCTTCCCATCTTTTCAAAGCATCATAATTTTCTTT
>JBAXON010000036.1:0-17953 GCA_037133255.1 Deltaproteobacteria bacterium | reverse complement strand
GCCTCTGCCGAAGTTCTGGGAGATGTTATTTATCTGCTGATTTAAAAATGTTTGCCGTTTTATTGGGAGAAAACAATTAAATGCCCCTGTTAAATAAAGAACGCCGAGCCTTGCTGGTTTTGGAAGACGGCAGTGTTTTTGAGGGCACTGCTTTTGCAGGCGAAGGCGTTGCTATGGGGGAAGTCGTTTTTAACACAGGCATGACCGGTTATCAGGAAGTGATTACCGATCCTTCATACAAAGGCCAGATTGTCACCATGACTTATCCTCTGGTCGGCAATTACGGCATCAATGACGAGGACATGGAATCGGCTGGCATCCATCTGGAAGGTTTTGTTGTCAAAGAATATCAGCAAAATCCGAGCAACTGGCGGATGAAACAGAGCTTGAAATCATTTTTGGAAAATTCCGGAAAAATCGGTATTGAAGGAATCGATACCCGCGCCCTCACCCGCCGCCTAAGACTTTCCGGTTCTATGAAGGGAATTATTTCCACAGATAGTAATGATATTCCGATGCTGATTGAACAGGTGCGGGCATATCCCGGTTTAGTGGGACGCGATCTTGTACGTGAGGTAAGCTGCTCCACTCCATACGTTTGGAAAAATGGCAAACCTCTTTTCGGTAAACTTCCCGCTAAAAAACCGGCTGATAAATTTCGGGTTGTTGTTCTGGATTGCGGCGTCAAATATAACATCTTGCGGTTGCTGGAAAATAACGGCTGTGAAGTGCTGGTGCTGCCTGCTATTTCTTCCGGCAAAGACATTCTTGTTTTAAAACCAGATGGAGTATTGCTATCTAATGGCCCGGGTGATCCGGCGGCTCTGCCTTATATAGTAGATGCAGCTCGAACCGTCATCGGCCAGGTTCCCGTTTTTGGTATCTGTCTTGGCCATCAGATTATCGGCCAGGCAATCGGCGGTTATACAGAAAAGTTAAAGTTCGGCCATCACGGCATTAATCAACCGGTAAAAAATGTCGCTACCGGACGCGTTGAAATCACTTCTCAAAATCATGGATTTGTTGTAGTTCCCGCATCAGTCGGCGATAAAGCGAAAAATACATATTCTAATCTGAATGACGCAACTTCCGAGGGAATGCAGATGCCGCAGACGTTTAGCGTGCAGTACCATCCGGAAGCAGCTCCCGGGCCGCACGATTCGGAATATTTATTTTTCCAGTTTGTCGAACTAATGAAACATGAAAAGGAGAAAACAAATTGATCCTGATTATTGATTTCGGTTCCCAGTATAACCAGTTAATCGCAAGGCGGGTGCGTGAGCATCACGTTTATTGCCAGATTGAACCCCCGAGCATCTCCCTTGCCGCCATTAAATCGCTTAAGCCTGAAGGAATAATTTTATCCGGTGGACCTGCCAGCATTTACAGTAAAGGCGCGCCAAGGGTTGATATCGGCATTCTTAAGCTGGGCATTCCTATCTTAGGTATCTGTTACGGCCTTCAGTATATGGTTGATTCTCTAGGCGGGAAAGTCCTCGGTTCAACTAAACGCGAATACGGATTTGCCGAGCTTTTAGTCAAAAACCAAAAAGGAATATTTGCCGGTGTGAATAAGAAAACACCTTGCTGGATGAGCCACGGAGATTCGATAGGCACGCTGCCTGCTGGATTTATCATTACGGCTTCTACTTCTAATACGCAGGTGGCGGCAGCCGAAGACGTTAAGCGCAATTTTTACGGCCTGCAATTTCATCCGGAAGTCGTTCATACAAAAGAAGGCAAGAAGATGCTGTCTAACTTCCTCTTTACTATTTGCCGCTGCAAAAAATCCTGGTCGATGAAATCATTTGTCAACCATGCCATCGAAGAAATCAGGCAGCAAGTGGGAACAGATAAGGTAATTTTAGGCCTCTCCGGCGGTGTTGATTCTTCTGTCGCTGCCGTTTTATTGCACAGGGCCATCGGCAAACAGTTAACCTGCGTCTTTGTCGATAACGGTGTACTGCGGGAAGGTGAGGCTGTGCGAGTTATTGAAATGTTTAAAAAGCATTTACAAATTAATTTGCGGTTTGCCCGCGCGGGTAAGCTTTTCCTGAATAAATTAAAAGGCGTAACTGATCCCGAAAAGAAACGTAAAATCATCGGACGGACTTTTATTGAGATTTTTGATAAAGAAGCCCGTAAGATTAAAGGTGTGAAATTTTTGGCGCAGGGCACGCTTTATCCAGATTTAATTGAGTCGCGATCCGCTTTTGGCGGCCCCAGCGCGGTGATCAAATCTCATCATAATGTCGGCGGCCTGCCCAAGAAGATGAACTTGAAACTGGTCGAACCGCTTAAACACCTCTTCAAGGATGAGGTGCGGCTTTTGGGAAAAGAACTGGGCTTGGCCGATGACGTTGTCTGGCGGCAACCGTTTCCCGGCCCGGGGCTGGCCATCCGTATTATCGGAGAGGTTACCGCGGCGCGCTTATCCGTTTTACAAAAAGCGGATACCATCTTGATAGAAGAAATACGTGCCAATAAACTTTACTATAAGCTCTGGCAATCTTTTGCCGTTCTGCTTCCTTTAAAGAGTGTCGGGATTATGGGCGATCAGCGTACCTATGAGAATATTCTGGCGATTCGCGCGGTCAACAGTGACGATGCCATGACCGCCGATTGGGCGCCACTGCCCCATGATATTCTGGCACGTATTTCCAATCGCATTATTAATGAAGTCCGCGGCGTTAATCGCGTTGTGTACGATATTAGCTCCAAACCACCCAGCACCATCGAATGGGAATAAATATAATTGCCTAAAAGAAGCGACATAAAAAAAATTCTACTGATCGGTTCCGGGCCAATTATTATCAGCCAGGCCTGTGAATTCGACTATTCGGGAACGCAAGCCTGTAAGGCTCTGCGTGAAGAAGGTTATGAAGTTGTTTTAATCAACAGCAACCCCGCAACCATCATGACCGATCCGGAAATGGCTGACCGCACCTACATTGAACCTATCACCCCCGAAGCGGTAGAAAAAGTCATTGCCCGTGAGCGCCCGGATGCGCTCTTGCCAACTCTCGGCGGACAAACCGGCCTCAATACCGCTGTGGCGCTAGCCGAAAGCGGCGTGCTGGCTAAATACAGTGTGGAGATGATCGGCGCATCCCTGGAAGTTATCCATAAAGCAGAGGACCGCGAAAAATTCCGGCATGCGATAGAAAAGATCGGGCTGCGCATGCCCAGGAGCGGTTTTGCCCGCAATATGAATCAGGTGTTGAACATTGCCAAAGACATCGGCTTTCCGATTATTGTACGCGCCTCGTTCACGCTCGGCGGCACCGGCAGTGGTGTTGCCTACAACCGCGAAGAACTGACGGAGATCGCCAAGGCCGGCCTTGATGCCAGCATGATAACCGAGGTCATGATTGAAGAATCCGTTCTGGGCTGGAAAGAATATGAACTGGAAGTGATGCGCGACAAAGCCGATAATGTTGTCATCATCTGCTCTATTGAAAATTTTGACGCGATGGGTGTACATACCGGAGAATCAATCACGGTAGCACCGGCGCAAACACTAACAGATAAAGAGTATCAGAGCATGCGCGACGCTGCAATCGCGATCATGCGCGAAATCGGCGTAGAGACAGGCGGATCGAATGTTCAGTTTGCCATACATCCTCAGACAGGGGAGATGATTGTGGTGGAAATGAATCCCCGTGTATCCCGCTCATCTGCTCTGGCCTCCAAAGCCACCGGCTTTCCTATCGCGAAAATAGCGGCAAAGCTGGCGGTTGGTTACACGCTTGATGAGATTCCCAATGACATTACCCGCGAAACAATGGCCTCGTTTGAGCCCACCATTGATTACTGTGTCGTAAAAATTCCCCGCTGGACATTTGAAAAATTTCCGGAAGCTGAAGATTTTTTGACAACTTCCATGAAATCGGTCGGCGAAACAATGGCTATCGGCCGCACTTTCAAGGAGGCTCTCCAAAAAGCAATCCGTTCTCTGGAAATCGGCCGTTTCGCTTTGGGCCAGGAGCTTCCAGATGACATAAAAGATAAAAAAGAATTTCTAAAGAGCAAACTGATCAAGCCTAATTCGCTACGTCTTTTTTATATCGCAACCGCTATGCAAAATAGCCTGAACATTGATGAAATCTATCAGCTGACAAAGGTTGATCCCTGGTTTTTGCATCAAATTAAAGAAATCGTGGACGCAGAAGTTGAGCTGAAAAATGCCACTCCCTCGGCAGAGTTGCTGCGTGCTGCTAAACAAATGGGATTTTCTGATCGGGCACTTGCGTCTTTCTGGAAAATGACAGAGCTAGAAATCCGGCAGTGGCGGGCAAGCGAAAAGATCATTCCAGTTTATAAACTTGTTGATACCTGCGCGGCTGAATTTGAAGCCTACACCCCTTATTACTATTCTACCTATGAAACGGAAAATGAAACCCATCCATCGACTAAAAAGAAAGTGGCAATTATTGGCGGCGGACCCAATCGTATCGGTCAGGGCATTGAATTCGACTACTGTTGTGTCCATGCCTCTTTTGCACTGCGCGAAGAAGGGGTTGAGAGCATTATGATTAACTCCAACCCCGAAACTGTCAGCACCGATTATGACACTTCCGACAAACTGTTTTTTGAACCTGTGACGCTGGAAGACGTTTTACACATCCTGCAAACGGAAAAGCCCGATGGCGTAATTGTCCAGTTTGGCGGCCAGACACCTCTTAATTTAGCCCGTGGCCTGGAAGCAGCCGGTGTACCAATTATCGGAACAACGCCAGACGCGATCGACCGCGCGGAAAACCGTGACCGCTTTCAGGAAATCGTCACTAAATTAAAACTTAACCAGCCGGATAATGACACGGCAATGAACGCGGAAAAAGCTCTTGTGGTGGCACAGCGCATCGGCTATCCGGTACTTGTGCGTCCATCTTACGTACTGGGTGGCCGTTCTATGGAAATTGTCTACGATGCGGAAACCTTACGGACTTTCATGGCCAAGGCGCTTTTGGTTTCTCCAGGGCACCCTATTCTGATCGACAAATTCCTCGAAGATGCGATTGAAATTGATGTTGATGCCATAAGCGATGGGAAAACAACTGTTGTCGCGGGTATCATGGAACATATCGAAGAAGCGGGAATTCATTCGGGGGACAGCGCCTGCATTTTACCGCCGGTGACAATTTCTTCTGAGATCATGGAGCTCATCGAAAAGCAAACCAAGATGCTGGCCAAAGAAATTGGAGTTGTCGGACTGATGAACATTCAGTACGCCGTTAAAGACGGTATTTTGTATGTGCTGGAAGTAAATCCCCGTGCGTCACGCACAGCACCTTTTGTGAGCAAAGCCATTGGCGTGCCGCTGGCAAAATTGGCCACCAAAGTTATGTTGGGCAAATCTTTAAAAGAATTAGGATTTACAGAGGCACCGAAACCAAAGCATGTTTCGGTTAAAGAAGCGGTATTCCCCTTCAACCGTTTCCCGGATGTTGATATACTGCTGGGGCCGGAAATGAAATCCACAGGCGAGGTTATGGGTATTGATCATTCCTTTGGCCTTGCTTTTGCCAAATCACAAATGGCTGCCGGATTTAAGATGCCGACAAAAGGCTCTATCTTTATCAGCGTTCATGATTATCATAAGGATAAGATAGTGCCTGTGGCTAAGTCGTTTCAGGATTTGGGCTTTAAGATATTGGCAACTGTGGGTACAGCAAAGCATTTGATAAGTAATGGAATTGAGGCAGTGATTATTCATAAAGTGAGCGAAGGCAGGCCCAATGTTGTTGACCATATTAAAAACGGAGATATCCAGATGGTGATCAATACCAGCGTGGGACGGAAATCATCACGCGATGCTTATCACGTCCGCCGCGGCGCGTTGACTTATAATATTCTTTACACCACAACTCTGGCCGGAGCGAAAGCTTTGAGTGAAGCAACCAAAGCAATTATCGATGAAGATTGGCAGGTCTGCTCCTTACAAGAATATCATCAAAAATAAAGCTAGTAGAGACGATGCAAGCAACGTCTCTACAAAGAGAGTCTCTATGCCATCATTATTCGAAAAAAACTTAAATGAATCCGGCTATCCCCGCGAGGAGTGCGGTATTTTTGCCATTTATGGCCATGAGGATGCGGCCAGATTAACTTTTTTTGGCCTTTTTGCACTGCAGCATCGAGGCCAGGAATCAGCCGGTATCGTCACCTCCGACGGTTGTAATGTCTCGGAACATAAGGGTATGGGGCTGGCATCCGAGGTATTCAAAGAAGCAACTTTTCAAAAACTAGCAGGTAATTTGGCAATCGGTCATGTTCGATATTCGACAACCGGCTCTTCGACACTTTCCAATGCTCAACCCTTTCTGGTTCACTTTGGCGATGAATATTACGCGCTCGGTCATAATGGCAATATTATTAACGCGCAGAAATTGCGTGAAGAACTGGAAAACAGCGGTTCTATTTTTCAATCAACCATGGATAGTGAAGTAATCATTCATCTCATGGCGCCGCATTTAAAGCACGGTTTGGAAAAAGCACTGGTTACCGCGCTGGCCCGCGTGGAAGGCGCTTATAGCCTCATCATGTTGACCCGTGATAAAATTATTGCCGCCCGCGATCCGCGAGGCTTTAGGCCTCTGGCATTGGGAAAATTAAACGGCAGCTTTGTTGTCGCCTCGGAGACCTGCGCTTTTGATCTGGTGGGTGCAAAGTATATCCGTGATGTAGAACCGGGGGAAATTATTATTATTGATAAGGATGGCTTAAAAAGCCTGACACCTTTTCCCAAGATCAAACATTGTCACTGTATTTTTGAGTTGATTTATTTTGCCCGTCCGGACAGCCAGATTTTCGGCCAAAACGTTTATTTATTCCGCAAGAGATTAGGTCATGAACTGGCGCGTGAATACACGCCAAATGTTGATATTGTGATGCCGTTTCCTGATTCGGGCAACTACGCGGCGCTCGGTTATGCTGAAGAAAGCGGCATTACTTTTGAGATGGGCATGATCCGTAATCATTATGTAGGCCGGACTTTTATTCAGCCAACTCAGCTAATGCGCGATTTCGGCGTGCGGGTAAAACTCAATCCGGTTCGGCCTTTGCTCGAAGGCAAGAAAGTCATGATTGTTGAAGATTCCATCATCCGCGGAACAACCAGTCGTAACCGCGTGCAAAATCTGCGGGGTATCGGGATGAAAGAAATTCACATGGTCATCAGTTGTCCACCGACTCTTTTCCCTTGTCCTTACGGCATTGATTTTTCTTCCAAGGGCGAACTGATTGCCGCAAAAAAAGAAAATGAAAAAGCCATCGCCGATTTTGTAGGTCTTGATTCTTTGCACTACCTGACAGTGGATGGCATGCTAAAAGCCACCGGCATGCCTAAAGACTGCTTCTGCCTCGCCTGCTACACCGGCAATTATCCCATTGCTCCCCCGGAAAAAATCGATAAATTCTGTATGGAAATGAAATAGAATTTAATGGTTGTAATTTTGATCTCTTTTGTATAACTTGACTGCCATGAAAAAGATGGTTCCCCAAGCAATCCCAACAAATTTTGAAAGAATATTTCACCCTCAAAGTATTGCCATCATTGGCGTCTCCGCAGAAAGTGGTGGCACAGGATTCGGCAGCGGTATGCTTCGTGCCATCAAAACAATGGGTTTTGAGGGCAAAATATTTCCGGTTAATCCCAAAGGTGGAAATTTAGACGGCGTGCAAATTTATAAGCAGGTTGAAGATATTGAGGAATTAGTCGATTTTGCCATTATCACCGTTTCGGCAAAACATGTGCCTGAAGTTTTGGAAGGCTGCCTGAAGAAAGGCATTGAAGGAGCCGAGATTATTTCCTCTGGTTTTAACGAGCTTGGAGACGAAACTGGAAAGGAACTGGAAAATAAAATTAAGCAGATCGCTGCTGCCGGTATCCGGGTAATCGGTCCGAATTGTTTTGGTATTTATTGCCCCAAAAGTGGTTTAACATTACTTCCCGGTCCCGATCTTTCGCGTCAATCCGGTCCTGTTGCTTTTATTTCTCAAAGCGGTGGAATGGCCATTGACCTTGCCCTTAAAGGAAAATGGATGGGCATACGATTTAGCAAAATGATCAGCTTTGGCAATGGCGCGGATTTAAGGGAAACGGAACTGTTACAATATCTTGCCGATGATCCGGAAACAAAAGTAATATGTATGTACATCGAAGGCATTAAAGACGGTGAGGCTTTCTTCGAATCAATAAAATATGCCGCAAAGAAAAAACCTGTTATCGTCTGCAAGGGCGGGCTCTCGCAGGCTGGCAACAGGAGTGTTGCCAGTCATACGGCTTCGATGGGCGGAAGCAGGGTCATCTGGCAATCTGTTCTGAAGCAAGTAAATGCTATCCAGGTGCAAGATCTAGGTGAGCTTGCGGAAGCTGCTTTGGCCTTTTCTTTGCTGCCCGTGGGTATATTTAAAAGAATCTCTGTCATCGGAGGCGGCGGAGCTTTGGGTGTCAGCGCCTGCGATGCCGCTGAAGTACTGGGCATTGAAGTACCGCCTTTCAGTAACGAGCAACAGGAAAGCATCGGGCAGTTTCTGCCCAAACCAGGTTCCAGCGCCATAAATCCTATTGACGTCGCCAATCCCTTTGTTTCACCGCTGGCTCTAAAAGAAATTCTCCTTCAGGCAGGCAAAGACAGCCGCGTTGATCTGCAGATTATTGTATCTTTGCTTTACCATTACAAGGTCATGGCAACAGCAATGGGTTTGAAAGTTGCAGACGTTGCGCCCTTTCGAGAGCTGGCCGACGTCCTTCGCGATGTGGTTGAAACTACGGGCAAGCCTGTTGTCATCGTTTTGCCCAACCCGAAAAAAGGATTAGATGATTTGGATCTCACGGAAATGCTCGTGCTTTCCCGTAGTGAATTTTTGGAGCGAGACCTGCCGGTATTTGATGAACTTCCGGACGCCCTGCGGGCAATCGGCCATGTGAATGATTACTTTGAACAAAGGAATGCTGATCATGAGTAGGGAATCCGCCATGCACATTATTAATAATGCTTTGCAGGAAGGGCGAAAGGCTCTTTCCGAATACGAATCCAAAAAGGTTCTTGCCGCTTATGATATTCCGGTTACTCGCGAAATTCTTCTTACGGATAAAACTCAAGTTCAAAAAGCCGGAGAAGAAATTGGTTATCCTCTGGTGATGAAGGGATGCTCTGCGGCTATTGCTCACAAGACCGAAAAAGGATTAATCCATGTGGACATCCGCACTGAGAAAGAGGCGCAAAAAGCTTTTGATGAAATTATGGCCGGTCTGAAAGGCTTTGATGGCGAAGTTTTAATGCAGGAAATGGTTTACGGGAAACGAGAACTGGTGATTGGTTTGAGCCGTGACGATCAGTTTGGCCCCTGTGTCATGTTTGGTTTGGGCGGAATCTTTACAGAGATATTAAGAGATATTTCTTTTCGTAAAGCGCCGCTTAGTAAAAATGATGCCATGAAGATGATGCGGGATATTAAAGGACACAAAATACTGGATGCCATCCGCGGCATGGAAGCAGCCGACATGGAGCTTCTTTCGCATATCCTCATTAATGTAGGACGCATCGGATTGGAAATTGAGCAGGTGCAGGAAATTGATCTCAACCCCGTAATTCTTTCCGGAGCTAAGCCCATAGTGGTTGATGCCCTGATTGTTTTGAAATAATAAATGAACTTGAGGTGATTGGCATGAAAAATTCAATTTTTCAATTCAGTTTATTTATTTTCATGTTGATGTGCCCTGTCATTAGTCTCGCTCTTACTCCACAGCAGGTCATTGATCTAAAGAAAGCAGGGGTTAGTGACAAAACTATTCAAATGATGATTGAGCAGGAAGAAACAGCCAAAGACCCTTATGCGACTATGGGTACAAAAGAAATCAAAGACAAAGATGGCAACACAGTGATTATTTACACAACCGGCAAATCAGCGGATGCCGATGATGATGAATCTAAAAAAGTGGAAAAAGCATGGGAAATGCTGCGCAACATAACTATAAAACAAAAAAGATAGTAGAGATTAAAAGCCATTTAATCCCGCTACTTCTTTTAATAGTGATGGCGATGCTTTTGGGAGGCTGTAATATGCAAAACAGATTTCTGTATTTTCCGAGTGGTGACCGTCCGTCAGCGGCAATGCTGGCGGCGGAAAATCTGACACTCTGGCCGGCAACGGCTTCGGATTATCGGGGCCTAATCGCCGCGGGTGATGCACCCGCACCCAATGGAACCATCGTACTTTTTCACGGTAACGGCGGCACTGCCCTTGACAGAGGGTTTTATTTAGAGCCACTTATGGAACTTGGCTTCCGCGTTGTTCTTGCCGAATATCCGAAATACGGCGGCCGCCCGGGCCTTGTGGGAGAAAAACCATTTGTCGCCGACGGCCTGGAAACGGTTCGACTTGCCCATCAACAATTTGGAGAGCCGCTTTATCTTTTGGGAGAATCGCTGGGCTGCGGCATTACCGCCGCTGTTGCTAATAAGACAACAGTTCCCATTGCCGGTATCATATTAATCACGCCTTGGGATACGCTGGCCGCTGTTGCAAAATCCCTGTTTCCTTTTCTGCCGGTGACTATGCTTTTGACCGACAAGTATGACAGCATTGAAAATCTGAAATCATTTAAAAATAATATTTCCGTGGTTGCCGCAGAACGGGATGAAATCCTGCCGATTAAGCACGCGCTCAATTTATATAAATTCCTTCCTGAGGACAAAAAGCGTATGTGGATCATCAAAGGGGCCGGTCATAACAATTGGCCATTTCACGCAGATTCATCTTTCTGGAAAGAGATAACCGACTTTGTTAATACCAAGTTGATTTCAAACACTAAAATATGAATTTTTGAAAGCTTACTTGGTATTATGCCAGGTAAATCAAACTTTAATGAGACTCGCTGAAAACGAACGAAGTGAAGTTCGAAGCGTAAGTCGAATTATCCCACGTGCGAAGCTAAGTAGGGCTAATATTTGATAGCACCTTGGGATAAAGTCGAGAATAATTAATAAGAATTTAGGGGGAGACAGCCTATTTACCGCCGAGTTACTTATTTACGAGTGCTGAAAATCAGTGCTTTAATGTTATTACTATTTCTGGCGCTTGGCCTTATTTCTCTTTGCGTAGGCAGCGTTCATATTGATCTAATCAAAGTATTGGGCTTGTTTTCCAATGCCTTTTCGGGAACAGTTTCTCTGTCTTCCCAGGAAGAACTGATTTTGTTTTCCGTGCGTCTGCCAAGAATTATCTTTGCTGGTATCGTCGGCGCGGCTCTTTCACTTGGAGGCGTTGTTTTTCAAGCGATTCTGCGCAACCCGCTTGCCGATCCTTATGTTTTAGGCATATCCGGTGGTTCCGCCCTTGGAGCTATCGCCGGAATTATTATCGGTGCCAGTTCCTTTTACTTAGGCATTCCACTTCTTGCTTTCTGCGGCGCGCTTGTAACTGTTTTTCTGGTCTTTGTCGTGGCCGGTGGAACCAGAGGCCCACTGCTTGATAATTCCCTGTTGCTTTCCGGTGTTGTCGTTAATGCCTTTTTTTCGGCGGCCATCCTCTTTTTTCTCTCTATTGTTAATAGTCTAGAGCTACACAGCATCACTTTCTGGTTGATGGGAGATCTCTCACGTGCATCAATCAGGGAAATTTCGCTTGCCGCAATTTGTCTTTTTGTAGGCTTTTTAGTCATCTACGCGAAGGCTAGAGAGCTTAACTTAATTGTGCAGGGTGAAGAAACGGCTATGCAATTGGGTGTCAATATTGAGCGCTCCAAACAATTGCTGTTGATCGTAACATCTTTGATTACAGCCATAGCCGTATCCATGGCGGGTATTATTGGGTTTGTAGGCATAATGATCCCGCACATGATGCGTCTTGTTTTCGGTTCCGATCACCGCTTGCTACTGCCTGCAGCTGCTTTGTTTGGAGCATCTTTTCTGGTTATCGCCGATACTCTGGCGCGTCTAGTGCTTGCTCCGACGGAGTTGCCTGTGGGAGTCATTACCGCACTTTGCGGCGCGCCATATTTTATTTTTCTTTTGAAAAGGAAATCCTTATAGCCATGTCCATAATTTGCGCAAAAAATATAAATTTCACTTACGCGACAAAGCCAATTATGGAAGATGTCTCGCTTAATATTGACGAAGCGCAAATCGTGGCGATAATCGGACCAAATGGTTCCGGCAAGACTACTCTTTTGAAAATTATTAACGGCACACTAAATCCTGCTTCCGGCCAGATGCTGATTGAAGATATGGACACACGCTTATGGCCGCGAAAAGATTTAGCTAAAACCGTGGCCATAGTACCGCAGGAAACAGCCCCTATTTTCTCTTTTTATGCCGAAGAAATTGTTTTGATGGGTCGCTTCCCTCATTTGAGCAACTATCGGTTTGAGAATAAAAAGGACTATCTGATTGTACACAAAGCCATGGAAAAAACCGATACCCTGGCTTTTGCCAACCGCCGCTTTGACGAGCTTTCCGCCGGTGAACGCCAGCGAGTGCTCATAGCCCGTGCGCTGGCTTCAGAACCTAAAATCCTGCTGCTTGATGAAAGCACCGTTTTTCTGGATTTGAAACATCAAATGCAGTTTTTAGCCCTTTTGCGTCAACTAAATGTGGCCCAAAAACTTACCGTAATATTTGTGACTCATGATATCAATCTGGCTGCTCAACATGCCGGCCAGATAATTTTGCTTTACTGCGGCAAAAATTATGCTATAGGAAAACCCGCGGAAGTTATTACCGCGGCAAACATAAAAGAGGTCTACGATGTCGATGTTCTGGTCGATCAAAATCCGCAAAGCGGATTACCCAGAGTGACGTTGCTAACCTGAATGGCAACCAATAAAGGAAGCCGGTTAAACTCCGGCACTGCCCCGCAACTGTAAGCGGAACGAAATCCACATTAAACCACTGATGCCTGGCATTGGGAAGGGGTGGAGAGTAGGTCGCCGCAAGTCAGGAAACTTTATGGTGAGTCCAACTTACTTTATTCCCGAGGGGGAAAGGAGAAGCTCCATGAAGAAGTTCCTGTTTTTAGTTGTAAGACTCAAATTTCAAAAACAAATAATCACAAAGGTCACTATATGTGATTTGAAATTTGTAAGTCGAACAATCCCGCACAGCGGAGGGTATAATAATCTACGGTTTTTTTTCCGTTTTATACCCGTGATTCTGCTCATTTCTTTAGTCAGTTTTTCACCAATACATGCTGCAAGTAATAATGATGACGCGCCGGTAACGATGGAAGAAGTCGTTGTTACGGCCACTCGTGACAAGCAGGAAATCCGCAAAACTCCGGCAAATGTCACCGTAATTACCGCTGAAGAAATCAGTAAATCCGGCGCGACAACAGTAGTAGACGTTCTGGATAAGCTTGAAAGCATTCAATTCCGCTCATCTAGCAGTAATTCCGCTCAAACTCTGATCGATATGAGAGGGTTCGGCGGTGACAATCCTCACGGAAAAACTTTGGTCATGCTGGACGGTCGCCGTTTAAACAGAACGGATATGTATTCAATCAACTGGCTGCAGATGCCGGTCAACACCATAGAAAGAATCGAGATTGTCCGTGGTTCTGGAAGTGTTCTTTATGGCGATGCGGCCATCGGCGGCGTGATTAACATTATCACCAAAAAAGGCAAGGGTGAACCGAAATTTAACGCGTCTGTTCTTGTTGGAAGCTATGGTCTCAACAACGAAAGGGCTTCAGTAACGGGTGCGACGGATAAATGGACTTACGCCGTAACTGGAGAAAATAATTTCAGCTTCGGTTATCGGGAGCGTTCAAAATACTCCTCGCAGGGCGGAGGCTTTGATGTGGGATATTCGGCCAATGACTTGTTGAATGTTTCGCTGGGTGTCTCATTTAATAAAGTGGTCTATCAAATGCCTGGTACCCTGACTAAGGATCAGATGGAGCGGGACAGACGGCAATTTGGTAACCCCAACGATGATGGTTCTGATAAATATACCAATGTCAATCTGGGCTTCAAATCCTTCTGGGGATCGTGGGGGCAGTTGGAAGTGAATTTTCTGTATGGCAAAAAAGATCTGCAAACTAATATGCAGTCATGGTTTTCTTACAACGACACAAACGCTGATACGTACGGTATTACGCCGAAATATATTCTGACCAAAAATATTTTTGGATTTGACAACAAAGTCGTTGTCGGTGTAGATTATTATAACGAACCTTACAAAAAAGATATTTTCAACGATCGGGAGAGAACGAAACAATTAAGCACGGCAGATTTTACACGGGAGAGTTTGGGATGGTATGTGCGCGATGAATTCAGTATTCTGAAAAATCTTATTTTAAGCGCCGGCTACCGGTTCGAACAAGCATCCATCAAAGGTTCCAATGTAGATTTTTATACCACCGATAACAATTTTACGGATCAAAAAAATACTTACAATGCAGATGCCTATGAAGCAGGGTTGGCCTGGCTCTTTGGTAAAAAATCAAAATTATTTACGAAGTACGCGACAGTTTACCGCATTCCTTTTCTCGAGGAAGTTGCCTATTTTAATGGTGGCGGTGGCGGATTTTTAACTAATCTGGACAAAGAAAAAGGAATTAGCTTAGAAGCAGGAACAGAATTTTATCCTCTGGAAAATCTGAAAATTGGCCTGACTCTATTCCGGATTGATATGGAAGATGAAATCCAGTATGTGGGGACTTACCCAACTGGTTATAATCAAAACACCGGAAAAACCCGTCATGACGGCGTGGAAACTTCTCTTTCCTATCTCTGGCCGAAGCAACTTAAAATTTACGGAAATTACACATATCATAAGGCAACTTTTGAAGAAGGTGCTTACAAAAAAAAAGAAATGCCGCTTGTTCCTCAGCACATGGCCAATGCCGGCCTAGAAATTTATCTTCCTTTTAATATAACGCTAAGGCCTGAAATACAATATGTAAGCGAAGCTTTTCTTTCCGGCGATAATGACAACAAAGCCGAAAAATTGGAAGCTCACACGTTGCTGAATTTTTATGTTCAGCACAAACCATCCTTTGGAAAGCTTGGCCTGACAGCATTTCTCGGTGTAGATAATATTGCCGATGTGAAATATTCTTCCTTCGGTTCAGATTACGGTTACGGGAGCTCTTACTATCCCATGCCTGGAATAACATTCAAAAGCGGTATATCTTTCGAGTTCTAGTCTGCCCGACAGAAATTATGATCAATCCCTATAAACAAATCATTTTTATAGCATTAATTGCCAGTTTCGGATAAGTTGCGCTTTATGAAAAATGATTGGATTTTTGTCGATACACCTAAAAAAATTGACCGAGCTATTGATAATTTGGAAAACGCGGCCATCTTAAGCATTGATACGGAATATGATTCTTTCCGTTATTTCCGCGAAATACTCTGTCTAATCCAAATCCATGCCAATGAGACAACTTACATTTTTGATCCGTTGGGCGAACTAAATTTCGCTTTTTTGGGTAAATTATTTAACGATAAAAAAATTGTAAAAATTCTTCATGCCGCGGATAACGATATCCGTCTTCTTAAAAGAGATTATCAGTTTGATTTCCACAATGTATTTGACACGCATAGAGCCGCACTCATCCTGGGATTGCACCAATTATCTCTGGAAAAGATGATCAATCACTTCCTTAATGCCGATTTGAAAAAAAGTAAAAAAATGCAACGCTCCCGCTGGGACAAACGCCCCCTGACCGATGAACAACTCCTATATGCCATGCAGGATGTCACCTTTCTGCCGGCTCTTTATGAAGAACAGCTAAAACAACTGCGGGAAAAAGGATTGGAAGAAACTGCAACAGACGCCTTTGTCAAAATTTCTGCCGCAACCTGGCAGGAAAGAATAATTGACCGTCGGGGATATGCAAAAATCGCAGGATATTATTCTTTGAATTCGGAACAAAAAGAACTGCTCAAGAAACTCTATGCCTGGCGTTTCCAGAGGGCAAAAGAAGAAAATCGTGCCATATTTATGTTTTTGCCTGATAACAACCTGCTGGAACTTGCGCAAAACCATGGAAATATTAACGATATATTACCAGCCGAAAAATTCAAGCTTTATGGAGAGCAACTGGAACTAATCATCAGCGAAAACAAATAATGCTACCATTTCGCTTTCTTTGGCTAACTTTGTTGGCTGCGTCGTCAGCTTCCTCAGCGTATACAAAATACGCCTCCGGTGCCTCCTCCTGCCGCCTCGTTATCCTGTGAAATCGAACTGTTATGATCGATTATACTTTCTGAAAATCCAAAATAGCTTTGCCAATTTGAGAAAAATTAGCGCTAATCCGCGATTTGGGAAACGCCAGAACAGCCATCTCCTGCTTTAAAATTGCCTTGGAAACAGCATCATCCTGCACAACATGCCCCAGATAGTGCAGTGGAAAACCTAAAAACCGCTGGCTGATGGTGTCGATATTTTTAAATATGCCTGCCCCTTCTTTTTCATCTTTAATATTATTGGTGATAATGCTGAAAGACTGCCGACCAAAGACCTGATACATGACCTTGACCATCGCGTAGGCATCGGTAAGACTGGTCAATTCGCGATTGATGACAATAATATTTTGCCCTGCCAGCAGATTGAACTGGAGCACAACTTCCGATATACCAGCACCTGTATCCAGTAAAATAATATCATACCCTTCAATCTCCAGCAGCATGTCTTTGATCGTTTGAATCTTTTCAAATAAGAGTTGCGCCATTTCCCGGACACCGGAGCTTGCCGGTATCAAGTCAAAGCCACCTTTGGTTGAAAGAATAACGTCCTTTAGATGCAGCGTGCCAAAAACAACATCTTTCAGTGTAAGCGCTGGATTGATCCCCAGCATAATATCAATATTTGCCAGACCCAAATCACAATCGGCAACAAGAACTTTTTTGCCCTGCTTTGCAAGTGTTGTGGCCAGGTTTGTTGTAATAAAAGATTTGCCAACGCCACCTTTACCGCTGGTTACCGAAAATATTAAGGGTCTGGATTTAGTTTTCACGTATTATCCCTTCACACCTTTTTTTTCCTTTGCTTCTTTAACTGCGTAAATGCTTGATAAAGACTATCTTTCTCCGTGGGCGTAACTGATTTTGCTTCTGCGATACTTCTGCTTACAAGATCCGGATGTGATATTTTATTCTTACCCTTTCTCTTGGCATTGTACAACTCCTGATCAACTTTATTGAAAAATGCTTGTGCACTTATCGCGCTGTTCGTGTTGAACTCATCAATCCCCAGAGATGATGAAACTTTAACCTTCATCTGCCGCGCCACGTTTAGAACTAATTCATGCCATCTTTGGGCAATGATAAGGCCATCGGGTAAAGATGTTTCCGGAAGAATTGCCGCAAATTCATCGCCACCATAGCGGCAGGAAAAGTCTGTCGGCCTTGTTTTATGGCTGATCTGGCGGCTAATTTTAACTAGAAATTCATCACCTTTGGCATGCCCCAGATTGTCGTTGATTGATTTAAAATTGTCCAGATCAATTATCAACAAACAAAAAGGTTCTCCAGTTCTCTTTGTACGGGTAATTTCAATTTTTAACTGTTTATTAAAAAAACGCTTATTGTACAAACCGGTTAGATCATCTGTGATAATCAGTGACTGGAGATGACGATTATCTTTTTCCAGCCGTAATAAACGGTTAATCAGACCGTCTTTAGGCTTGATGATTATACCTTTTTTGCCGAGTTTTTTGAGTACTTCCGGGGGAATATCTTGCGCTGGAATTACAAATATTTCCGACAGTTCATCTTGCTTCAACAACCGTGATGAACCGCCGGTAGCTAATTTATTTAAAACACTTATTAATGTATCTGTTTTTACTGCCGGAATAACTTTGGGAGATGACTGTAACAATTTTTTAAAAGGCTTCATCTGCAAATCAGTCCTTATATTACAGCCATTGCGGACATCTGTATTAATGGTGCCGAAGCCGGGACTTGAACCCGGACGGATTTTGTCCACTACCCCCT
>JBAXON010000035.1:0-18004 GCA_037133255.1 Deltaproteobacteria bacterium | reverse complement strand
TTTCGATGTTATTGGATACCTTCTCCTTCCTGACCATCTTTACCGGATTTTCACTTACCAATCCCCAATCACAAATAGCAATGTTAAATGCGTGACTCATTGTGGTAAGTTCATAATTGATGGTTCGGGGCGAAACTCCGTCTGTTCTTCGCTTTACCTTAAAATCAGAAATCATCGCCGGCGTAATTTCGGTTAAATAATGATCACCAAAAACACCCACTAATTGGGTGACAATGCTCTTATCCCTCTTATGGGATGATGCAGCCTTGTTTACTGCCGAGTATTCTTTCATATACTTTTTCATCAAATCCTCAAATGTATAGTCCTCGCCAGGTAGTTTCTCAAACCATTTACCTTCCGCTATTTCACCTTTCAATTTGTCAAAGATCCGATGCGCCAGTTTCTTGTCTTCCGTTTCCGTTGAGCGCCTAATCTGCTTACCGTTGTATGTAAAACTCATCCACCAGACCAAATCTCTTTTATACAGAGCCATTGTTAACCTCCTTCCTGTGGCCCTCAATCCGGTCTGATTTCCCGTAAGAGGGAGTATAACCCTAACCTGTCAGACCGTCAATAGTCTTTCTGACAACTTTGTCGATATATTGGTTTCGCGTGTTGGGTTTAAATAATCTCTTCGGCTTGACTGTTTGATTACTACCGATCACCTTTTTTGCTTCCATCCATAAATCAACATCATCTCTCTTAAACCTTATAAGGCGACCTATCCTGAAATGAGGAATTTCACCGGATTCAACCATAGCGTACAGAGTCTTTTTTTTAATGTTCAGATAGTCGGATATGTCTTCAATTTTCAAATACTCATTGAAGAATCGATTTTCCTGAGCCTTGTCACTTGGCGATTCATGCCTTCCCGCAAGGGTCAACATAATTCCTCCCGTTTTCTTTGTTTTGGAAATAAATGACACTCTGTATGGCAAAAAGGCACCATTTCCGCAGATTCACACCCATATGCCTGATAATATTTTCGGTAGGCACAGGATGCCTGTTCAATAATCTCCTGGTCATTGATAATCCGCTTTTTGCCCTCCGGCTTGTTTTTGAGAGACCACGTTTTCAACACTGATACCGTAGCGTCAAAGGGCAATCCTATCTTTCTGAGCTGCACGGCCAATCGGAAGCAACTGGAACGTTGAAATCTTCTCACACCATTTTGGAGCATGCTCTGAATACATGGTGGAAGGGCTGTGCTGCTTACCAAACGACCATTCACAGAACTGTCTATTTTCATTTCTGATTGATTTAGCCGTGAAAGGTTATTTATTTCGATTATTTCATCCAGAGCGGACTCTTCTGTTCTCTGTATAGACTCAAGAAAATCCCATTGGTTTTCAAAAGGATTTAATATGTTCAGATCAACAAAAATGGTTCTTCCTTCCGGAACCAGTCGGCCGAATAGTGGGGTATATATAAAATTACCGTAAGAGGCTGCTGAATTCAGACTATCCTGTTTGGGAAATATTTCTGTTTGGGCGGCTTCTATCTGGTCGAGAATGGCTTTGACCACCCATCGGGCTTTGTAAGCCTTCACCCCAGTTTCTTGGAAAAACATCCAGACATGAAATCCCTTGGATTTACTGATTTCAAGGTAGGTGGGTAAGCGGTAATGCCTTGCTGCTTGGATAAATTCTAAGGGCTTTGTCGGGTCATTATGGTCAAAGTCGGCGGCGATGGCCCAAATCGTATCTTTCACGTGGAAAGAATAGTTTCAATCTCTTTGCGGTAGATCACATTGAGCAGCTCGAGTGCCGAAGAAGCCTGAAAATTTGCGGATGCGGGCAATTTAGATAACTTAAGTATACTGCCATCAAAATGCCTGGTTACTTTTTCAATATGGCGATGATTTTATCTATAGTTTCTGTAATCTTTTCTTTTTTGAGATGACCAATTTTGTAGAGTAAAATCTTCTTGTCGGCAGTAAAAATACGATTGGGACGGATATTGCTGATTTTTTTCAAATTGCCGGATTCAAAGTCATTGTCATTAAGCTCAATAGAATAAGTATCTATGATTTTATGGCTGGTAATCTGGCACAAGATCAGATCGTCACCGGTAAGTTCAGCAATAATAAGTGCTGGCCGTCTTTTTGCGGCGGTTAAATCGAAGAACGGAAACGGAACAACTACAACGTCACCTTTTATAAATCTTTCCATGCCTCATCCTCTTCGGCAGATAGCCAATCTTTTTGAAGAGCGGACTCACTAAGTAAAGTGTTTTCCATTCGTTCTTTAACGCGTTTGGTTTTTAGATAATTTACAAAATCATAAATTTCATCCGTAAATTCGGAAGGCAAAGAATCAATCTCTTTATGTAGTAATTCTTTTGGTAGCATGAAAATCTCCATCCATTAGTTTTGAAAATAACAGAACAATTCCATAAATGCAAGTAATTCAATTCTCATGTAATTCAATTCTCAATTCCGGGGACCGTATCCAAGACTAATGTATCCTTTAGTCTTGGTGTAGCCCCTTTTGCGCAATTAGGAATACGTAGTCTGTTTTTTCCAAACCCTGCGCAAGCGCAAAGAGTTGCTCACAACCGAGACTGAACTCAAAGCCATGGCTGCGGCGGCAAATTCGGGATTAAGCAGTATCCCGAAGAAAGGATACAGCGCGCCTGCGGCTATAGGAATGCCTACAACATTGTAGAAGAAAGCCCAGAAAAGATTCTGCTTGATTACGCGCATTGTTGCTTGTGACAGGCTGATGGCTTCGGGAACTCCCAGCAAATCATCGCGGATCAAAGTTATATCGCTTGCTTCAATGGCCACATCAGTTCCCGCGCCAATGGCAATGCCGACATCCGCAGCAGCCAGTGCTGGCGCATCATTGATCCCGTCACCCACCATGGCAACAACTTCACCTGCCATTTGCAGTTTTCTTATTTCATCAGCCTTGTTACTAGGCAGAACATCCGCCAGTACCTGATCAATGCCCAATTGATAGGCTATAGCTTTAGCCGTACCGGCATTATCACCGGTAACCATCATCACTTTTAGCCCTCTGTGCTTCAAACTTTCTATCGCCGGTTTTGCCGAATTTTTCGGCACATCCGCCAGAGCGATAAGGCCGATAACTTTTTTCTCAACAGCAACATAAACAACCGTTTTTCCTTCGTGCGTCAGCCGAAAAGACTGCTCATCCAAATCGGCAATCGAAACGTCTTCGTTCTGCATTAGCAGGCGATTGCCGACGAGGCAGAATTTACCAACAATTTCCGCTTTAGCGCCCATACCGGATAAAGCACTGAAATTATCTGTTTTTGCGATAGAAACTTTTTGAGTTTGCGCACGCTTTAGAATGGCCTGTGCCAGCGGATGTTCCGAAGTCTTCTCCATTGCCGCCGCATAGGTCAATACCTCATGCTCATTCAATCCCGTGGCAGTTACAATATCGGTAACTACCGGTTCACCGCGGGTAAGTGTACCTGTTTTATCGAAGACGACAACTGAAAGCTGATGTATCTTTTCCAGAGCTTCGCCACCCTTAATTAAAATTCCACTTTGCGCTCCTAAACCTGTGCCCACCATGATTGCCGTGGGCGTGGCCAGCCCCAAAGCGCAAGGGCAGGCTATGACCAGCACGGAAACGAAGTTAATCAAAGCACGGCTGAAACTGCTTTGCGCGGGGAGGAAATACCAGATGGCAAATGTAATAAAAGCAATGACAAAAACCGTGGGGACAAAAACAGAGGCAACCTTGTCGGCCAGGCGCTGAATCGGTGCTTTTGAGCCTTGTGCCTCTTCGACCAGGCGGATAATTTGCGCCAAAGCGGTTTCGGCACCCACGCCTGTAGCCCGGAATGTAAAACTGCCGGTTTTGTTTATGGTGGCGGCAAATACCTTTTGGCCGATTTCTTTGGTCACAGGCATACTCTCACCGGTGAGCATTGATTCGTCAATTGTGGACTTACCCGATAAAAGAACTCCGTCCACGGGGATTCTTTCGCCGGGCTTGACAAGCAGGGTATCGCCAATCTGCACTTCTTCTACGGCAACTTCCAATTCTTCATCTTTCCTGATCAGATGTGCCGTTTTTGGTTTAAGACCCATCAGCTTCTTTATTGCTGATGAAGTTTTTCCTTTGGCTTTGGCCTCCAAAAGCCTGCCCACCAGAATGAGCGTGACGATTATTGCCGCTCCGTCATAATAAACGTGAGGCATAACGCCTGCAGTCATAAAAAAATGAGGGAAAAAAGTTGCTGCCGCGGAATATGCATAAGCGGCAAGAGCGCCCACGGCAACAAGGGTGTTCATATCTGTTGTTTTTTGCAATGCGGCTTTAGCAGCGCCTACGAAAAAACGGTTGCCCACCCAAAAAACGGCGGGAGCAGTTAAGATAAACATGGCATAGAGCATTGCTTGATGGGGGATTATCTGCAAAAAACTAAACCAGTGCTGCATGGAACCAAAGAAAATAATAATACTTAAGACCGCTCCACAGATTACCTTTAATTTTAGATCTTTTAGTTCTCTGTCTCTGGCTGCTTCAATAGGATCAGCAAGAGTGTCTTTCAAATCACCTAAAAAATCATAACCTTGCCCGGTAATCACTTTCTTTAGAGCCTCAATGCCGCCCCATTTTGTCCCATGAATAACTGTGGCACGTCCCGTAGCCAGGTTGACATTGGCATCGATGACGCCTGCTTCATCTTTTAGCGCGTTTTCGACTCGCCGCACACAGGCAGCGCAAGTCATCCCGCCCACGGAAATAGTTGTCTTGGCCTGATCCAAATCAGGAGTTACATTATTTTCCAACTTCGAACCCCGCCTTTTTGATTGCTGCGTCAACTGCTTTGGGATCAACCGCTTTTGTTTCATCATAAGTCGCCACACCGGTTTTTAAATCGACTTTAACATCTTTGATGCCTTCAATACCGCTCAGTGCTTTAGTCGCAGCCATAACGCAGTGCCCACAGGTCATCCCTTTTATTTTTATGCTTGTCATCAGTTAAGCCTCCATGAAACTAATTTTAAACTAATGTAAGAACTTTTAGCCCCAATAGCAAGGTCGGCAGACAATAATTGTTTGGTTTTTTGTTAATATAATGCATTATATCATGCTTGATTAATAATTTATTCTATATTAGAATAAACTCCAAGGTGAGAAATGATTATTCGATGTTGGGGCGCCAGAGGCTCTATACCTGTTTCGGGCAAACAATATTTGCAGTACGGTGGTAACACCACTTGTCTCGAAATCAGGACAAATGATGACAGAATATTGATCGTTGATGCCGGTTCCGGTATTCGTGAGGCGGGCAATTCTTTTCTTGCGGCCGGCCGTCATGATTTCACTCTTTTGTTGACGCATGCCCATTGGGATCACATCATGGGCTTTCCATTTTTTAAGCCAGTTTATTCACGCAAAACAAATTTGAACATCTGGGGCTGTCCGTTTGCTCAGTCTTCAATAAAAGAAATGCTTTCGCGCGTCATGGCACCGCCTAATTTTCCGGTAAATTTCGATGCCATCCATGCAAATATATCATATTTAGAAACGTGCCTTGAATCCTATACTCTTGGTTCGATGATTATCACGCCCATAGCTCTTAGCCACCCTAACCAGGGTACTGGTTATAAGTTTGAAGAAGACGGCAAATGTTTTGTTTTTCTCACCGATAACGAACTGGGTTACAAGCATGAAGGCGGGCTTGATTTTCAGGATTACCTGGAGTTTTCACGGGGTGCGGATTTGCTCATCCATGATGCCGAATACAATGAAAAAGAATATACCAAAACCCGCAGTTGGGGGCATTCTGTCTACAACGATGCTCTGAATCTGGCGCTGGATGCCGGAGTGAAAAAATTAGGATTATTTCATCATAACCAGGAAAGACTGGATACCGAAATTGACGCGATTGTTAGCGATTGCCGCGATGAAATCAGCGGGCGCGGTCAAAAGATGGAATGCGTTGCCGTTGGGCAGTCAATGGAATTTAAACTTTAATCATTGCAGCTTTTTAGTTTCAATATCTATCTATAGGGAGTTTCTAAATCATGTTTTTCCCCCTGCACATCCTATTGATGGCAATAGCAACTTTGGGAATTATTATTGCAGTTGGCGCTGCCATTTTTTTTCGCAAGAAAAGCAACTGGCTGAAAATTCATAAATCATTCAATTTCTTTAGTCTGCTGGGAATAACAGCAGGAATTATCATGGCTGTTATCTATGTTTCCTCAACTGGTGGTAAACACATCGATGGACTTCATCAATTTATCGGTTCGGCAGCATTTGTTTTTGCGGTCGTTACTTTGTTTTTGGGGTTTTATCAATTTAAAGCCAAAAACAAATTAGCGCTAAGATCAATCCATCGCTTGCTGGGACGCTTTTCTTTGGTGCTGCTCCTTACGGCAATAATGCTGGGATTGAAGCTAATTCATATAATTTAAACCTTCGGCAACCATCCTTGATAAAAATGTTTCTTCCTACAACCAGCGCGGAATTAAAAAAACTGAAATGGGACAAGCTTGATGTAATTCTCGTTACCGGAGATGCATACATTGACAGCCCGTTTATCGGTGTTGCGGTAATTGGCCGGGTTCTTGCCGATGCCGGATTTCGTGTGGGGATCATCGCCCAGCCTGATACTCATAGCGATATTGATATCTGCCGCTTGGGAGAGCCGGGGTTATTCTGGGGGATCACCGGCGGCTGTATGGATTCTCTGGTTGCCAATTATACGGCAACGAAGAAAAAAAGATTGACCGATGACCTGACCGCGGGAGGGAAAAATAACCGCCGCCCTGATCGCGCCTCAGTTGTCTATGCTAATCTCATTCGGCAGTATTTTAAAGATACAAAACCGCTGGTGCTGGGCGGGGTTGAGGCTAGTCTGCGTCGCGTTGCCCATTATGATTTCTGGTCGGATTCCATCCGCCGGTCGATTCTTTTTGATGCCCGGGCTGATATTCTTGTCTATGGCATGGCCGAAAAGGCAATTCTGGAACTGGCGCAAAAACTAAAAGATGGAAAAGATACAAAAGACATTCGCGGCATTTGCTATATCTCATCTGCTCCACAGCCCGATTATATTGAACTACCTGCCTACGAGGAAGTTGTTGCAAGTAATAAATCATTCACGAAAATGTTTGATACGTTTTATCGTAACAATGATCCGTTAACCGCGAAAGGTTTGTTTCAGCAGCACGGGCCGCGTTATCTTGTGCAAAATCCTCCGCAACCGGCATTGACAGTGGCTCAAATAGACCAAATATACGCTCTTGATTTCACCCGTGATGTCCATCCCTATTATCAAGTGCAGGGCAAAGTACGGGCAATGGAAACCATTAAATTTTCGCTAACGACTCATCGCGGTTGTTTTGGGCAGTGCAATTTCTGTTCGATCGGTCTTCATGAAGGAAGAACTATAATCAGCCGTAGTGAGAAATCAATAATTGACGAAGCAAAAAAAATTACCGAGCTGCATGATTTTAAAGGTTACATCCTGGACGTTGGCGGCTCCACTGCGAATATGTATGGCATTGATTGCGGGCGTAAGCAGACTCAAGGCGCGTGTCAGGATAAGCGTTGCCTTTATCCTCAAGTATGCGCATCCTTGAGGCCTGATCACAGCCGTCAGATAAATTTACTAGAACGCCTGCGCAAGATCAAAGGCGTCAAAAAAGTATTTGTAGCATCCGGTATAAGGTACGATTTGCTGGATGCCGATAAGAAGCACTGCACAAATTATATGCAGGAGCTGGTCAAACATCATATTTCCGGCCAGTTGAAGGTAGCGCCGGAACATACCGCGCCTGATGTTCTGAAACTGATGGGTAAGCCACAGGCAAAATCACTGATAAACTTCAAAGAGCTCTTTGAAAAGTTCAACCACGGGTATGAACCACAAAGTAAACTGCGGGGTGCCATACCCTCCGCTGCGCGGGATTGTTCAACTAAGCAATTTCCGCACACTTCGTTACGGAAATTGGAGTTTCACAATAAATCAGCATTGCAGAAACAATTTCTAACTTATTACTTTGTTGCCGCGCATCCCGGATGCACAGAAGTTGATATGCGCGAACTTAAATCCTTTGCCACAAGAGAACTGAAAATTAATCCGCAGCAAATGCAGATTTTTACACCTCTTCCTTCCACTTATTCCGCTTTGATGTATTTTACCGGAAGCGATCCAGCAACCGGCAGGAAGATTTTCGTGGAAAGGGATACTGTGAAAAAACAGAGGCAAAAAGATATTGTAGTGGGAAAAACGTTCAAGTAATATAGGAAAAATTTTGCAATACCTCATTGTCTTTGCGAGGTATCATTGGGATGCTGCGGCAATCTAATCTTCCTTATGCGACCCCACATACCTATCATTTGGCTTAATGCAACGGCCGTTTGATCGGTAAATATAAATAATTCCGGAATTATATCGCAGGGATCGTACTCCCAAAGTCTTTATAGATTAGATCGCAAAAATATCAAAATAAACTTAATAGTAGGTAGGAGAGTATTTTTTTGTTGACTCCAAGCACATTTCCTGATTTTTATAGCGCAACAAAAAAACTTATCGGGGGTGAAACCATGTATGAAAAGAAACCCTGGTTGAAATTTTACCAGCATGTTCCACAAACCATTGATTATCCACGCGTAACAATGTATGAAGCCGTCCGGCAATCGGCTGATCGCTCACTTGATTCGATCGCCTATGATTTTCTCGATTACACATCTACTTACCGTCAATTTGTCAGTGAAATAGATAAGTGCGCCGACGCGCTTGCCGCAATCGGCCTGAAAAAAGGGGAGAGGATCACGATTTCGATGCCGACTTCGCCGCAGGGAATCATTTGCTTCTATGCCGCAAACAAACTTGGCGCTGTCTCCAGCATGATTCATCCACTTTCCACAGTCAAAGAGATTGAATTTTATCTCAATGTGGCAAAAAGCCGTTTTGTTTTAACCCTGGACGCTTTTTACAGCAAATTTAAAGATTTAAAAGAAACTACTCCTCTGGAAACTCTGATTTTGACAAGAATTCCTGATTATCTGGGGACACTCAAGCGCATCGGGTTTAACCTGACCAAAGGCAGGCTTATTCCTAAAGTTCCGCCTGATCCAATGGTCAAATGGTGGAAAGATCTGATGAATGGTAATTATCCCCATGCCCCGCAAGCAAAGATGGATACTGATGAAATGGCGGTAATCCTTTACAGCGGCGGCACAACCGGCGTGCCCAAAGGGATCATGCTCTCCAATATGAATTTTATCAGCGAAGGCATGCAGGTATCCGAGTGGGCAAAACTCTGTGACGCGGATTCCATTTTAGCCATTCTTCCCATATTCCATGGTTTCGGTTTAGGCGTCTGCATAAATGCCTGCTTCATGGGCGGCGGCAAAAGTATTCTCGTGCCGCAATTTACACCAGAAACAGTTGCTCAAATTATCAAATCAAAAAAACCATCTTTTGTCATCGGTGTCCCTACCCTATTCGACGCACTGAGCCTCAATCCAAAAATGCATAAGACCGATCTTAGTTGTCTTCGGGCGACTTTCAGCGGCGCTGATTCACTGCCACGGCCAGTCAAAGAACGTTTTGAAGAAATGGTGAAAAACCAGGGTGGAAATGTACGGCTGCTGGAAGGCTATGGCCTGACCGAGGCCGTGACGGCAATTATGGCCATGCCTATCAACCATTATCGGGAAGGCAGCATTGGAGTTCCTTTCCCTGATATGCTGGCAAAAATCGTCAAGCTGGACACAACCGAAGAAGTTCCCTGCGGTGAAGAAGGAGAAATATGCGTAAGCGGTCCGGCGGTAATGATGGGCTACCTGGAACATCCCGAAGAAACAGCCGCTACACTAAGAAAGCATGCCGATGGTAAAATCTGGCTCCATACCGGAGACGTGGGCACAATGGATGAAGACGGTTTCTTCTACTTCAAGCTGCGGCAAAAGCGGATGATTAAATCTTCCGGTATGAATGTCTATCCCGCGCAGGTGGAAGATATTCTCTACAGCCACCCTGATGTGCAGGATGCTTGCATTATCGGAGTGCCCGATCAGGCTCAGGTTCAGGTCGTTAAAGGGATTGTTGTTTTGAAAAATCCGGCAAAAGCAGGCCCGGAGATGGAGAAAAAATTAATCGATTATTGCCGTGAACAACTGATTAAATGGAGCTGTCCAAGAGAAATAGAATTTCGCGATAGTCTGCCCAAAACACTTGTGGGTAAAATTGCCTTTAACAAACTGGAAGAAGAAGAAATTGCCAAGTTGAAGGCTGCCGGAAAGTATAGCGGAAATTGAAAACATGAGCGCTTCGCATCTCAAATGCTAAGCGAGATGATAATAAAGCTTATTGAGGAAATATATTAATGGAAAAATTTACGGAATTTAAAAACATCGTCACTGACCCCTATACCTATTGCCATAAGTATAAGGAAGAAACAGGCAAAAAAATTGTCGGCTACACCTGCTCTTACACTCCGGAAGAAATTATTTACGCAGCAGGCGCCCTTCCCTTCAGGCTTTTCGGCACAAATGAGGGAATTCAGCGCGCGGATATCCATCTGCAAACATACTGCTGCTCTTTGATTCGGGGAGTTTTGGAAGAAGGACTTTCCGGAAGGCTGGATTTTCTGGGTGGTGTTGTTTTCCCGCACACGTGCGATACCATCCAGCGTCTCTCGGACATCTGGCGTTTGAATATTCCTAAGCAGTTTCATATCGATCTCGTTTTACCGGTAAAGCTCAATACAGCCAGCGCGAGACAATATCTGATTGATATTCTGGAAAGATTTAAAAAAGATTTGGAGCACGCACTGGGTGCTAAAATCACGGACGCGGCGCTTGCTGATGCCATCAAGATTTATAATCAGATCCGGACGCTTATGATGAGAATCTACACTCTCCGTGCCCAAAAGCCGGAAATGATAAGTGGACGCGATCTCCACAGCATCATCAAAGTGGCCATGATTATGGATCGGCAGCTCTTTTTGAAGACACTAACGCAAATCGTAGCTCAATTGGAAAATGCACCTGCCGGCAAAATAAAAGCTGGCACCAAAAAACTTGTGCTAACCGGAGGTATTTGCAGCCATCCGGATATTTACGATATCATCGAAAATGCCGGCGGAGTTGTTGTCTGGGATGACCTTTGCACAGGGTCGAGATACTTTGAGGGTATTCTGGATGAAAAAGCACCACCGCTTGAGGCAATCGCGCAAAGATACCTTGACCGGGATATCTGCCCGGCAAAGCACGCGGGGCTTACAGACCGAGGCGATAGCCTTATTCAGATGGTTCGGAAACAAACGGCTGACGGGGTCATTTTTATGTTGCTTAAGTTTTGTGATCCCCATGCATTTGATTACCCCTATATCAAAGAAATGCTCGATCGTGAAAATATTCCCTGCATGCTGCTGGATATGGAAGAACAGCTTCCCGCAGGCGGGCAATTGCAGACCCGTTTCGAAACGTTTATTCAAATATTATAAAAACGGACTTAAGTAATAGGAAAAGGACATAAAATGAAAAAACAAATATCAGAAATACTGAAAGTCATCGGAATCTTTTTATTCGGCAAATTCAAAAAATTTACGATGAGGTTTAAGAAATCGAATACGATGAAAGATATCATGATGGTTTATTACTCTGAGGCCAAATCTGCCAGACTAACGGGGAAAAAAGTGGCCTGGATAACCAGTGGCGGACCTGTGGAACCACTCATCGCGATGGATGTCATTCCCGTCTATCCGGAAAATCACGGTGCCATGATCGGTGCTTCGAAAATGGGGACGGGGCTTTGCGAAACAGCTGAAAACATGGGGTATTCCAGCGATTTATGTTCTTACGCAAGAGCCGATATAGCCTGCTCCACCATCAACGGAGGCCCCATCGGTGGTTTGCCCAAACCCGACATGCTGGTGTGCTGCAACAACATCTGCGGCACGGTACTCAAATGGTATGAAGTTCAGGCGCGTTATTTCAACGTGCCGCTTTTTGTGCTGGACACTCCCTTTTGTCATACAGGCTATTCGGAGGAGACTGCGCGTTATGTCCGCGCTCAGATCAACGAATACATCTCTTTTATTGAAAGAGCCTGTGGACGAAAATTTGACTATGAGCGCGTGAAAAAAGTGGGGCAACTTTCTTTTCAGGGGCAGCAATTATGGCAGAAAGTTCTGGATACTGCAGCGCACAAGCCCGCGCCCTTAAGTGCTTTCGATGCGTTTTATCATCTTGCCCTTATAGTAACACTGCGAGGCACTCCCGAAGTTATCGACTACTACACCGCGCTTATAGCCAAAATGAAAGATCGCATCGCCCGCGGCATCAGCGCCGTTCCCAATGAAAAATACCGCCTGCTCTGGGACAACCTGCCCATCTGGCACCGTACCCGCTGGCTATATGATAAATTCGCCTCGCACAATGCCTGCTTGGTGGCCGATACTTATACTTCAGCCTGGTGCGGCACGATGAAATATATTGACGAAAATAATTTTATTGATTCCATGGCCGAAGCCTACACCCGCATTTATCTGAATATCGGCGTTGATGAAATGGCGAAAATGGTCATTGCCATGATTGATAAATACGATGTGGATGGCTTTGTCCTGCATTCCAACCGCAGTTGCAAGCCTTATTCCTTTGGCCAGCTGGACATTCAGCGGATTGTCGAGAAAGAAAGAGGCATCCCCTGCCTGATGATTGAAGCCGATATGGTGGATGAAAGAAGTTTTTCAGAAAGTCAGATTTCAACTCGAATAGATGCTTTTATGGAAATTATTAAAGAACGGAAAAAATAACTAAATGCGCACAGCAGGTATTGATATAGGTTCCATCACTGCCAAGGCGGCAATTTTTGATAATGGTAAAATTGTGGCCACAAAGGTTATTTATACAGGCTATAATGCGGAACTTGCAGGCCAAAAGGTTTATGACGAAGTTCTGAGTGAAGCAGGTCTTGGCAAAAATGACGTGGAAAAGATTGTATCCACCGGATATGGCCGCAATGCTGTGGCGTTTGCCGATAAATCATTTACGGAAATTATGGCGCATGCCGCGGGAGCTCATTTTCTCAACCCGCTTATTCGTTCCATCATTGATATCGGCGGGCAGGACAGTAAAGCCATCCTCCTTGACGATAAAGGAAAAGTGAAAAACTTTGTGATGAACGACAAATGCGCGGCAGGAACCGGTCGTTTTCTGGAAGTTATGGCAAGGGCGCTGGAAGTAAATCTTGATGAGTTCGGTACCATATCACAAAAATCGCATTCTCCCTCAAAAATAAGCTCTCTGTGTACTGTGTTTGCAGAATCGGAAGTTGTCTCGCTTATTTCCCGTGGAGAAAAAAGGCAGGATATTATCGCCGGTATCCATGAATCTATCGCTTCCCGCGTTTCATCGATGCTGGCGCGAATCGGCGTGCAAAAACCGGCCATGATCACAGGCGGTGTGGCACGAAACAGCGGTGTTGTTCTGGCTCTTTCCAAGAAACTGGATATGGAAATGGAAGTTTCTCCCTATGCCCAGGTTAATGGGGCAATAGGTGCTTCCATCCTCGCTGCATCTCTCTAATACCGGCAAAAACAGCAATGTAAACCCAGCACCATTAATCATCTTACTGAATTATTTCATGTGCTTAGAATTGGTCGTAAATATTCACTAGGACATATTGATCTAATCTGATAAGGTGTGTTGAAAGTTGATTAGATCAAAAAACAATTTTACCCAAATTAAAAGGAGATTACCGTGTCTGTAATCGGCGAAAATATTGATGCTTATTGTTTAAAATGTAAATTAATGCTTGCCCATGTTATCATGTTTAAGGTTGAAGGAGACATAAGCAAGGTCAAATGCAACACTTGCGGTGCGCAGCATAAATACCGCGCTAAAATGCCGGCACCAAAGAAAAGCGCCGTAAGCCGTCCGCCCACGCTGAAAGAGACAATTGCAAAAAGAGCCGCTGCGGCCAAAGTTGATGCTAATAACGCTCCTATGCAGTGGGATATTCGAAACCGGAGCATGGACCACGCGGCGTCTGTTAAGGATTATTCAATTCACAATCAATATCGGGCAAAAGATGTGGTCAATCACCACGTCTTCGGTCTGGGTTTTGTAGAACGCATCGTTTCCGATAAAAGCATGGATGTCTTATTTAGTGATGCTGTTAAACTGATGGCGATGAATATCTCAACATAATCTATATCCCCAGCCATTTGACAAAATTATACGCAGCCATACCGCCCAGGTAGGAAACAATCAACGTCATGACGATTGTAGAATAAAACCATTTGTTGCTGTTCATCTCTTTGCGCAGTACGGCGATAGTCGCGACGCAGGGAATAAAGAGCATCATGACAACAAGAAAAGCGGCGGCTGATTCATGACTCATAACTGTCGGCAGTGTTTGAACAAGCCCTTCTCTGCCCACGCTGTAAAGAACTCCTAAGGTTGCCACAACATTTTCTTTAGCCACAAGACCTGTCAAAAGAGCGGTGATCATCTTCCAATCCAACCCCAGCGGCACACCCAACGGTTGAAGTAGGCGGCCTATTGATGCAAGCCAGCTTTCTTCCACAACGCCATTAGGAAAATACGATAAAAGCCAGACAATCAGTGAGACACCAAGAATGACCGTTCCCGCTTTGCGGACAAATGATACTGTCTGTGACCAGACAACTCTCATTAAAGTCTTCGGGTCGGGACGATGATAAATCGGCAGTTCCATGATGAAAGGCGCATCCTGTTTCCAAAGTGTTTTATTCACCAGCGCACCGGCTATCCCCAGCACGACAATGTTTAGCGCCAGTATGCTCCAGGATACATAAGCGGCGTTAGATCCAAAAATAGCGGCAGAAACAAGTGTCAATACGGCAAGTCTCGCGGTGCAAGGGACAAGCGGAATCAAAAGCAATGTAATCATCCTGGCTTTGCGCGTCTCGATTATCCGAGCGCCCAGAACGGCGGGCACATTGCAACCAAAACCCAGACACATTGGAATAAAACTTTTCCCATGCAGGCCAACCAGATGCATGATCCTATCCATAACAAAAGCGGCGCGTGCCATGTAGCCGATATCTTCCAAAAGCGCCATGATGGCAAAAAAGATCAGCAAGATAGGAAGAAACGTGAGCACGGATCCTGCGCCACCGATGACACCATTGAGCATCAACCCCTGAAGCCATGACGGCCAGCCGGTTATAAAAGGCTCACAAAATTTAATAAATTGCGCAATATGCTCGCTCATCCAAATTTGCAGCGGAACCCCCACAGCGGAGGTGAGGAAAAATACTGCCGCCATAACCGCAAGCAACACAGGAATGCCAAATATTGGTCTGGTAAGAACATGATCAATTCTATCGGTCAGCACAACTTGTCCCATTTTGAAGCGGGAAATAGCCGCCCGAGTCATTTTTTCAATCCAGTCATAACGACCATTGACAACGGCATGCAAAGCATCTTCATGTTTGAGAAGCAAACTTAGAATTTCGTTCCACACAACGGTAGGAGCGATAGCCTGTACCATTGCGGATACCTCAGGATCGCCTTCCATCAATTTTATGGCCACCCACTCCGATGTGTATGGTGATTGAATGTGCGGACGGATTTGCGCCAGAATATCCTGATAAATTTGCAGATGATCTTCAGATACAGCGGGCAACTCCGGGAAATATTCAGTATCGCATGTGGCAAACTCTGTCATCTTCCCGACTAATTCTTTTATGCCGCTGTTGCGTTTAGCAACCATGGGAATGACGGGAAGGCCAAGCGCGTCCTGCAGGGCGCTGGTATCGATCTGTATTCCCTGATTGGAAGCCACATCCAGCATGTTGATGGCAACAATTACCGGGCGGTTGAGCAGGAGAACTTCTGATAAAAGATAAAGGCTTCTTTCGAGCGCCGCGGCATTGAGCACCAGCACGACGAGATCAGGCTTTTCCTGAATAATGAAATCGCGTGTAACTCTTTCCTCTTCGGAAAATGCCGTCAAGCTGTAAGTTCCGGGCAGATCGACAATTCGCATCAAAATATTATCGGCACGATGCACACCTTCTTTCTTTTCCACGGTTTTCCCTGGCCAGTTGCCGACATGCTGGGATAGCCCTGTGAGGATATTGAAGACAGTGGATTTGCCGACGTTCGGCTGGCCGACAAGCGCGACAAATATTTCTTTATCCACGGGAGGCAGACAGACTTCGTCCGTAGTTTTATAAACCATTATTTTTGCCGCTTCTCCCTGCCCCAGCGCAATCCTTGTATCGGCCACCTGAATTACAATCAGGCCGCCACTGACCTGAGCAATGCGGAATTTGGCATTGGTGACAATACCCATGCCGGCCAGGCGGCTGGTCAGCGCTCCACCACCTTCAATTGAATGGATTATCCCCTGATCGCCTTCACGCAAAGCTGTTATTACAACTGGGTTTTTCATTGATCTTTTTTCCCTGGTTTATCTTTTCAGGCTTACTCGATATTTTTTTAAGAGCAGTTCCGGACCGTAAGAATCTTTTGTCCGGCGTAAATTTTTATTGCCCATATCTTCTTCGAAATTGAGATACTTGTATTGATCCTGCAACTTCTTTGCTGTGTCATTAAACATATACTCATAAATGCCATGATATTTCTTTGAGGCTTTGGCAAAATGCAAACAAAAAGTATTCGTATTGAGCCCTTCGCCAATAATAAAACCTGCCGGTTCATGATCAATGTAATATAAAGTTCCCCAGAGAGCAAGCGCGGATATTTTTTGCAGCGCTTCATTACACTGCTCAAAATCGGTTTTGTCTGAAGACAATTCGGAATCACCCTGCCACTCCCGCAGCACGCTCATGGCTGCAGGCAGGTTATTTAGAGAAACAGGCTCGTCACTATTCCTATATGAAGATAAAAACTGGTTTAAGTGATTGCGATGACGTGTATATTGTTTCCCCTTAAATGCGGCCATATTTTCTGTAAGATATATATAATCAGACTCGCTCTCGTCGCTGGTAATAACAAAATTTTCAGCAGGGAAAACAAAAAGCCATTCTTGAGGAATGGGAAAGAAGATACTCTCTTCACCTAAAAGATCATTGAATGTCTGCAGATCGCAACTGCGCAGATCATTTAATGGCATGATGCAACGCTGCCCCTGCTTATTTACGCTGGAAACAAATAATCCGCAATCCGTTGTCAAAAATTCATAATTGCTGATCTTACGGAACAGATAAACGTTGGCAAAGGTATAGTCGGAGACGGGCAAGTTCAAATTACGGAAGCTTTCCATGAGAAGCTCGCGGTGCTGAAAATCAACTGTTTCTAGTTTCATCATAATATATATTACTGAATCCTTTCTTCTAACAAAGCTCAAAGAGCAAATTTGGAATTGTTATCCTTAAGCCAGCGTCTGTGCGCTTTATACTGAGGCATAGCTGATTCCACCAGTTGCCAGAATTTTGCTGAGTGGTTCTTTTCTTTAATGTGCATCAGTTCATGCACAACAACATAATCAATGACCTCCGGCTTGGCCATCATCAACCGGAAGCTGAAAGCCAGATTATTGCCTTCTGAACAGGACCCCCAGCGGCTCTTGGCTGATGTTATTCTCAGGTTTCCCGGCTGTAGTTTAAGCATTCGACTGAAAAAATCAACACGCCCACGAAGATATTCATGTGTTTTTTTCTTATACCATAAGACAAAGTAGTGTTTTCTTAAGTCTATTTTTTCCTGCGTGTTTAAGAAAAAACGATTATCCCAGAAAACAACGCCGATGTTTTCCAGCGGTTCAAAAAATACTTCCAGAGGATAAGCCTTCCCTAGATAATAAAAATGTTCACCGGTCGTATATTCTTTGGCTTTATTTTTAATCAACGCTTCTTTGTGCTTCTGTATTGCTTTGGAAATCCAGTTTTCTTTTTCCTGTACAAAACGATTTATTTCACTAATCGATGTAAAATGAGGTGCGGCAATGACTAATTCGGACTTATCGCCAATTTGCAGAGAAATGGTTTTTCTTCTTTTTCTGCTTTTGCTTCTGTTTCTGCTTTTTCTGCTTTTTCTTC
>JBAXON010000034.1:0-18191 GCA_037133255.1 Deltaproteobacteria bacterium | reverse complement strand
GTATTGTGCCTCTATCGGATCATAGCGGGGAGGCCGCTTTCCGCCATGATCGCCGGCAGTCCCGGAATACAGGCAGCTGAATACGCTTCTATGGATGAGGCTAAAAGAATCATGGAAGAATTTATCAAAAAGACCGCTGACGGAATTGACAGTTCTGATAGGAAAAAATAGATGCCTACATCACTGGAACTTTTATCACCGGCCGGCAACGCTGATATCGGGATTGCCGCTATCGATCACGGCGCGGATGCCGTGTATATCGGCGCTCCAAAATTTTCCGCCAGGGCCGACGCGGGAGTGAGCTTTGCCGACATTACCCGCCTGGTCCGGCACGCACACCTTTACTGGGCCAAAGTCTATGTGGCGCTCAATACTATCCTGACAGATCGTGAGCTTGCCGAGTCCATCGATATCATTCGGGAAATATATCAGTTGGGCGCCGATGCTCTGATTATCCAGGATGTAGGCTTGCTGGAGCTTCCTCTTCCTCCGATTCCTCTTATTGCCAGCACCCAGATGCACAACGACACGGCCGAGAGAGTCCGGTTCCTGGAGGCCGTGGGATTTAAACGGGTGATCCTTGCCAGAGAGCTAACTCTTTCCGAGATTACCGATATTCGGCGTCAAACCAGCATTATACAGCTGGAAGCCTTTGTGCACGGGGCATTGTGCGTTTCATATAGTGGGCAATGTTATATGAGTCAGGCAGTGGCTGGCCGCAGCGGCAATCGCGGAGTCTGTGCCCAGCCCTGCAGGTCTCACTACAACTTGATTGATGGCGACGGAAACGTGATCCAAAAAAACAAATATCTGCTCTCCCTTAAAGACCTGAATCTGATGAACAGTATACCGGAGCTGATTGCGGCAGGCGTCACTTCCTTTAAAATCGAAGGAAGATACAAAGGGATTGAGTATGTAAAGAATGTAACGGCCGCCTACCGGCAAACCATCGACCGATTTATCAGCTGTAATGCCGATTACCGCAAGTGCAGTTCCGGTGGCAGCGAATTCACCTTTACGCATGACACGGAAAGGACATTCAACCGCGGCTATACCCAATACTTTATTGCGGGCCGAGGCAAAAAGGTTGCCTCCATTGACACTCAGAAAGCCATAGGAAAGTATTTGGGTGAAATAAGCAAAGTGGGTACAGATTATTTTAGCATAGCGCGTAGTGATCTGCAAAACGGTGACGGGCTTTGCTTTTTCACCAGGAAAAACGATTTGGCCGGATTTCGTGTCGACCGGGTGGATAAAGAAAAAATCTACCCTAACAGTATGAATGGGCTTTCGACCGGCACCCCCCTCTATCGCAACCATGACATGGCCTTAACCCGGATTCTCAATAAAGCATCGGCTAAGCGCCGCATAGCCGTGGAAATGGATTTTGTGCAGGAGGACACTTTAATTCGCCTGACGGTGCGAGACGTTGATGGCAATGAGGCCGAGGGGGTCAAGGATATTTTGTTTGAACCTCCCCGCGATCCGGCCAGAGCCAGGGAGCAGATTGAGAAACACCTGACTAGCACAGGCCTTACTCCCTACCTGGTGGCAAGTATGACTATTAAACCCCAGCAGCCGGGCTTTCTTCCCGCGAGCGTGCTAAACGGCATCCGGCGGGATGTATTGGATGCGCTCACTCAAATCAGGTTTGGAGCATACCCCCGCCAAAGCATTGAGTTTACGCCCAACGATGCCCCGTACCCGGAAAAAAAGCTCGACTTCCACGCCAATGTTTTCAACGCCCATGCAAGGCTTTTCTATAAACGACATGGTGCGGAAGTCACAGAGCCTGCCTTTGAAGCCCTTGCCGAAACAACGGAAAAACCACTCATGACCACCCGCTACTGCATCCGGCATCAATTGGATCTGTGCCCCAAGGAACAGCGCTCGGGTCAAAAAATCAAAGAGCCTCTCCGGCTTCGGGATGCTCATTATACATATCGTCTTGAATTTGACTGCGAGCAGTGCAGAATGTTTTTGATCATGGAGGGTAAGTAAAATATCTTGACAATTATCACGCAACTCGTTGCCGATGGCCAGAAATACAAGGAATCTGTCGCGACCTTTGTTATCAGGGAAACAACACTTAATTATCTTGATTAAAATGTCGAATTAAGTAATATGTCCCCTAAATCCAGCAAAAAAATTTCTGTGTATTACAATTTGCACAAATAATGTAGGCTGGGTCACCTGACCCGGCGATATTTATTTCGCCGCGTGGGGTCACGCGGCCTACAATTTAAAAATAAAACAAAAGAGAGGTATGATGATGAGTAATACGGTTTTAAAAGAGTTGAATGATGGTATCCTGTTATTGACATTGAACCGCCCCGACAAGAAGAACTCGTTCAACGTCGAACAGTGGACGGCATTTGCCGCAGAGCTGGATGCAGCACGGATAAACGATGACGTTAATGTGGTCGTGGTCACAGGTGCGGGCAGTGATTTCTCGGCAGGACAGGATTTGAGGGATGCCGGAGTTCCCGGCGCGCTGCAATCTTATAGAATTACGGAACGCGCGGTTGTTGATTTTGATAAACCGCTTGTTGGCGCGGCTAAAGGAGTGGCAGTCGGAGGAGGAGCAACCATACTGCTACATACCGATGTGCTCTATGTCGGTGAAAGTTTGCGCATGCGACTTCCTTTCAATAGCCTTGGAATGGCTCCTGAATTCGCCAGCAGCTATATGTTACAGGCGCTCATAGGGCCGCAGCGCGCGGCGGAGCTTCTTTATACTACGGAATGGATTGACGCTGATAAGGCCCTTGATGCGAGAATAGCCTCCCGCAAGTTCAAGGATGATGAGCTTTTGAAGAATGCGATGGCGAAAGCCGCAGAAATTGCGCAGTGGCCTTTGATTTCCCTGCTGGAAACGAAACGGTGCCTCAAAATGACGCATAAAGCTGGTATCGAAACTGCTTTGAAGATTGAGCGGGAAGCCATGGACAGACTGGCCGGCGGTCCGGCAAGTATCGAGGCCATGATGGCATTTATCGAGAAGCGAAAACCAAATTTCCGCAACCTGAAAAAATAACTGCCTTAGACTTAAACTACGTCCCCCGTTATACCGAGCATAAAAAAGCTCGTTATAACGGGGGCTTGTTGTATTTATCTTCTCATTAAATTTAATTTTACCGTCCTTTATTAATCGATGACACCGGCCGTCAGGTTGCCGATCATCCTGTTGAATCTTGAGGGGTCATCAAGTTTTCCTCCCTCGGAGACAACTGCCATGTCATATAGAAACGTCGTGTAGTCCTTGAGTACTTGCGCTTCCTTGTCCTTCTCGAAGATTGTCTTGATCTTCACGAGGAGGGGATGGTCCATGTTTAGTTCCAGAACCCGCTTGCTTTGCGGCACTTCCTGGCCGCTGGCCTTGAGAATTTTTTCCATGTAGGCGCTCAAATCATAATCACCTCCCGAGAGACAGGCGACCGAATTCTTCAGATGGGTGGAGAGTTTGACGTCCTTCACCTTTTCAGTAAGGCTTGCCTTGAAGAATTCAAACAGCGTGCTGTACTGCTCTTTCTTCTTGTCGTCTTTCTTGTCCAGATCAAGATCACCCTTCTCTGCGCTCTTGAAGGTCTTTTTCTCAAATTCATGGAGATCACGGATAGCCCACTCGTCGATGGGGTCTGTCATGAGGAGCACCTCGATATCTTTTTCCTTCAGTGCTTCAAGATGAGGGCTGTTGGTAAGCGAGGTCAAACTTTCGCCGGTAATATAATAAATTTCCTTCTGCTCCGCGTCCATCCGGGCGACATAGTCTTTGAGTGAGACCCATTTACCATCGGACTTTGTTGTCTTGTAGCGCAACAGCGCGGCTATTTTATCCTTGTTTTCAAAATCCTGGGAAACTCCCGCCTTGAATATGTGGGCGAATTCCTTGTAGAAGGTCTCGTATTTTTCCTGCTCCATGCCGGCAAGAAGTTCCAGCACTTTCTTGACGAGGTTCTTTTTGATATTCCGGACGAGGGCGTCCTGCTGGAGGATCTCGCGGCTGACGTTGAGATTGAGATCCGGGGCGTCGACAACGCCCTTGACGAAGGCTAAATACTGGGGCATCAATTCTTTGCAGTTTTCCATAATGAAGACCCGTTTGGAATATAGCTGTATCCCGTGTTTCTGCTCATGGCTGAAGAGGTCAAATGGAGCCTTGGAGGGGATGTACAGAAGAGCGCTGTATTCCGTCGTCCCTTCGAGCTTAAAATGGAGGTTGGCAAGCGGCTGGTTCCAGTCATGGCTGATGTGCCGGTAGAATTCGCTGTGTTCTTCTTCGGAAACCTCTTTCTTGTCCTTTGTCCAAATGGCCTTCATGGAGTTGAGGGTCTCTTCACGGATGACTTTTGTAGTCTTGTCCTTATCCGGCTTGCCTTCCGCGTCCATAACCGGTTCCGTCTTCTCTACTTCCATGACGATGGGATAGGCCACAAAGTCTGAGTGCCGCTTGATGATGCTGCGGAGAGTCCACTCGTCGGTAAAATCCTGATCGTCCGCATCTGCCTTTTTCAATTGCAGGGTGATTGTCGTCCCCCGCGTTTCCTTATCGCATTCTTCGATTGTATAGGAGCCGTCTCCGGCTGATTCCCACCGGCATCCCTTCTCGCTCCCCGCGGCACGCGTTGTCAGGGTAACCTTTTTGGCGACGATAAAGGCGCTGTAGAAGCCGACACCGAACTGGCCGATCAGCTCCGGTGTAACTGCCGCCTGATTCTTTGCGGCACCCACCGTCTCCAGAAATCCCGCCGTACCGCTTTTGGCGATCGTCCCTATATTTTCAACGACCTCGTCATAGGTCATGCCGATCCCGTTATCCGATACTTCGAGGGTATTCTTTTTCTTATTCCGGTTAATCTTGATTTTCATGTCCACGTCTGTCCCCATAATGTGGGAATCTGTCTGCGACTTGAATCGCAGTTTGTCGAGGGCATCCGATGCATTGGAGACGAGTTCACGCAAAAAGATCTCCTTGTGCGAATACAAAGAGTTGATGATGATATTCATGAGCTGCTGGACTTCTGTTTTAAATTGATGGGTCTGCTTCTTTCCTTCCATAAGGCCTCCTGATTTATCTTAATGATTATATTTTGTTAAATTTTTATGTATAGTTATTGCGACCCTATAATGATTATCATTTTCCGGTTGTCAAGTGGGTTACCGGCTGATAATGGGCATTTTCTCTGAATCAAGACCACCTCTGTACTTTAAGTAACAATATTTTGAGCTATCGTAAAATTAGTCTCGGAAAATAAGTTGCAATCATTTGTAACCTGCGCTAATTTAAGTAATGCGATCACTTCATTTTATCTATTTACTATTTCTATCCGTAATTATTGCCACAGCCTGCGATAAGTCTCCTTCGGCAGATAAGCCACGGGAACTCAACACCGGCCAACCGGCTTATGGCGATATTATGGTTAGAGGCGATATCGGTGATGCCAGCAATTTGATTCCGCTCCTGGCTTCCGATTCCCCTTCACACAATATTGCCGGGATGGTTTATAACGGCCTGGTAAAATATGACAAGAACATGAAAATAATCGGTGATCTGGCCGAATCCTGGGAAGTCTCACCCAATGGCCTTGTGATTAAATTCCACTTACGCAAAGGTGTTAAATGGCATGACGGGCAGCCTTTTACATCAGCCGATGTTCTTTTTACCTATCAGGTAACAGTTGATCCGAAAACACCGACTGCTTACGCGGGTGATTTTCTAAAAGTGAAGAAGGCCGAAGTTCTTGACGCTTATACTTTCCGCGTAACTTACGATAAGCCTTTCGCCCCGGCACTGATTAGTTGGAGCAATGCCATTCTTCCCCGGCATTTACTTATCGGCAAAGATATCACAAAAAGCCCGCTCTCGAGGCATCCAATAGGCACCGGGCCGTACAAGTTCAAAGAATGGCTTACCGGCCAGAAGATTGTCCTGGTTTCCAATACGGATTATTATGAAGGGCGTCCGTATATCGATGGTTTTATCACCCGCATCATTCCCGATACGGCTACCATGTTTCTGGAGTTGCGCGCGCAGGGCATCAGCCTGATGGATTTGACGCCACTGCAATACACAAGGCAAACTGAAAATAACTTATTTAAGGAAAATTTCCAAAAATATCGCTACCTTGGTTTTAAATATGTTTATTTAGGCTACAATCTAAAAAACCCGCTTTTCACCGACAAGAGAGTGCGGCAGGCGATTTCTTACGCAATCAATAAAGAAGAAATTATCAGCGGAGTTCTCTTGGGCCTGGGGAAATCGGCAACCGGCCCTTACAAACCGGGTACATGGGCTTATAACGGCAACGTTAAAATTTATAACTACAATACGCAAAAAGCCAGGCAGTTGCTAGGGGATGCCGGCTGGAAGGATACTAAAGGCACCGGTATTCTGGAAAAAGACGGCAAACCATTTGTCTTTGAGATAGTCACCAATCAGGGCAACGATACGCGGCAGAAATGCGCGGAAATAATTCAGCGGCAGCTCAAGGATGTGGGTATCACCGTTAAGATTCGTATTCTGGAATGGTCGGCGTTTGTGTCAGATTTTATCAATAAGCGGCGGTTTGATGCAGTGATTTTGGGCTGGTCAATTACTCTGGATCCCGATGCTTATGATGTCTGGCACTCGAGCAAAACGGCCCCAGAAGAATTGAATTTTATGTCTTACAATAATCCCAAGGCCGATGAGATGCTGGAGAAGGGACGCAGCACCTTTAACCAGAGCCAAAGAAAAGAATACTACGACCGCTTTCAAGAAATACTGGCCGAAGATCAGCCCTATACTTTCCTGTATGTTCCCGAAGAATTAATTATTGTCAGCAGCCGCTTTCGGGGAATTGTTCCCGCACCCATCGGGCTCGATTACAACTTCATCAAGTGGTACGTTCCTCAAGGCGAACAAAAATTCGTGATGACTAGATAATCGCGGGTATGAACATTAAACACTACACAGTTTTATTAACCAATCAGCCTCCGGAGATGCAGGGATTATGGGATGGATTCGTATGGCAGAATGTGCCTGCTCTGGAAGTAGGAAACTTCCGGCCGGAGAGTAGTAAACACCGTCCGCGGACGAGATGCAAACTGCTATATGATCGGGAAAGGCTCTATGGAATATTCCGGGTGGATGATCAGTATGTGTTCTGTGTAAACACAGGCTTTCAGACTGACGTGTATAAAGACAGTTGTGTGGAATTATTTTTGCAGCCAAAGTCCAACGGCGGCTATTTCAATTTTGAGTTCAACTGTGGCGGCGCTTTGCTTGCATCCTACGTAATTGACCCTACTCGTGTCGATGGCAGAGTTAAGCAGTACACGCCGCTCTCTCCGGACGATGATCGCAAAATTATACGTTATTCCAATTTGCCTAGGATAGTCGAGCCGGAGATCACAACGAAGCAAATATGGTTTCTGGAATTTTCTATTCCTTTTGCCGCACTGGAAAAATATGTGGGAGCGTTAGGAGATATAAGTGGTCAAACCTGGCAATGCAATTTTTACAAATGTGGCAATGAAACTTCCCATCCGCACTGGGGCGCATGGTCAGAGGTTAATGAGCTTAACTTTCATCTGCCGGCATGCTTTGGCAGCATTCAGTTTGTTGTTTTGGACAAGATAGCAAGTTCAGACCACTGAATTTTCCTCCGCGAATTTCTGCGATTATAGTAATTGACAAAAGCGTTATGATCATTATATTCAAAAAAATTATCACATAAGAAAAATGGCAATTCAGCCGTATTTTTTATTAATACAGGGGGAAATATGGAAAGTAAAAACCGTAAAACATTCTTTATGTTCTTGATGGCATTTTTGGTCGCTTCTTTTATTGTTTCGCTTGTGGAAGTTCTGCGATCCTCTTTTACAGCAGGTGGAGCGCCGGAAATACAAATGGCATCGGCTGTGTCTCCTTTTGACTCTGTAAAGGCGCCACTTTCTTTTGCCGATCTGGCAGAGCGTGTAAAGCCGGCAGTAGTTAATATTAGTACAACAAAAACATTTAAAAATCGCAAAGGGTACGGAATGCCATTTGGAAGGTCACCTTTCGGGGATGATTTTTTTGACAGGTTTTTCGGCGATATTCCTCAGCGGGAATTCAAGCAGCGCAGCCTTGGTTCAGGATTTATCATTAGTAATGATGGTTACATTTTCACTAATAATCATGTAGTGGAGCAGGCAGACAAAATATTAGTAAAAGTATCCGATGGTAAGGAATATGAAGCAAAGATAATTGGAACAGACGCAAAGACGGACATTGCCTTAATAAAAATTAAATCTCAGAATAGCTTGCCTGCTGCCGAAATCGGAGACTCTGATAAAGCGAGAGTTGGTGAATGGGTAATTGCTATTGGTAATCCCTTTGGTTTAGAGCAGACTCTTACGGCTGGGATAATCAGTGCCAAGGGTCGTGTTATCGGAGCTGGACCTTACGATAATTTTATTCAGACGGATGCGTCTATTAATCCCGGCAACAGCGGCGGTCCATTATTTAGTATGGATGGTAAAGTAATTGGCATAAATACGGCAATTGTCGCGCATGGTCAGGGTATCGGGTTTGCCATACCAATTAATATGGCTAAAAGTATTTTGGCTGATCTCAAAACAAAAGGAAAAGTTACACGTGGTTGGCTGGGTATTTCTGTGCAGGATATTTCAGAAGATATAGCGAAAAATTTAAACCATAGAGATAAGAGCGGAGCTTTAGTATCCGATGTTTTTAAAGGAGACCCGGCAGATAGGGCAGGCATTAAAGTAGGAGATATAATTAAAGAGATCAACGGCAAAACGATAAAGGACACTCACGAATTGCTTCTGACGATTGCTTCATTACATGTTGGTGAAAAAATGATGGTTAAAGCATTACGCGATGGCAAAGAGATATTGTTCGAAGTAGTTGTAGTGGAGCGCAAGGATAAACCTGAAGCAGTGTCAACAAATGGAGGGAAAGGATATTTTGGACTTGCTGTGAGGGAGATAAGTCCGGAAGTTGCGCGGCAATTTGGTATTGGGAAAAATGATGGTGTGGTAGTAACTGATGTGGTTGCCGGAAGTCCTGCTGATGATGTGGGAATACAACCGCAGGATATCATTGCCCAGGTAAATAAAGTAAAAATTTCATCAATAAAAGATTATAACAAGGAAATGAGTAGGGCTGCGGAAGGAAAAAGTGTAACTCTTTTAGTTAAACGAGGCAAGGAAAGCTTCTTTGTTGCTCTGAGAATAGAGTAGTTTGTAAATAGATATGGTTGGAAAAAGGCGGGCAATAAATGTCCGCCTTTTTTATTTCCCATATAGTGGAATGCAAAAGTTTCACGTGAAACATTGTCTTTGGATTGAATGACAGGCAAAAAAATATACTACCGCTCTTCCGCTCGCGACAGAAGCGCAATAATTTATCATGCCGATTCTTTCAGCCATTGTGAATAATTATACATCTTGGCTAGAGCCTTAACTGCTCTTTCCGGCGTTGGGAAAATTACTCCTTTGTATTTAAAACCGTCAATTTCATTCACTGTACGAGATGTTTCATCAGCGATTAAGTAAACACCCACAACAGGCTTCTTGTATTTCTCCATAAGTCCGACTGTTTTATTTACAAGGTCATCCTCAAAAGTTTTTAGTAATTTTAAATTGTCATCCACAAGGTTTTGAGTATAGTTCTTATCAACTGCAATGGTCGATTCAAGCACTGACTTGACCATAATTCTTCTGCCAATAATTCCCATATGAATTATCGCATCGCATTCATCCCATTTCAGTAGCTCTTCCGTGATAGCTAAATGAATTTCCGTACTCATCTCGGCCACTAAATCCACGGGATTGGCATGACTCCAGAAAGGGGGTAACCAATTATTTATTTTGTTGATGATTTGATCTGACAAAGGTTGAACCACAAGACCATTTTCTATACATAAATCAGAGGCGACAACGCCCCACCCACCACCTAATGTTAGCAGAGCAATTCTTTTTCCCTTGGGCAAGGGAAGAGAAGAAAAAGCTGCGGAGAGGTCTAATAAATCCATGGGGCTTTCCACCTGAATAATTCCCGCTTGCTTACATGCGGCATCAAAAACCTTGATGTTGGAAGCCATGGCTCCGGTATGGCTTGACGCGGCGTGAGCCCCCGCCTGTGTTCGCCCGCCTTTTAAAGCAATGACAGGTTTTATTCTGCCTACGCGCCTTGCGGCTTCAAAAAACCTCCGGCCATTTTTAATACTTTCGATATACATGACGACAGTCTTTGTCAAATCGTCAACTTCAAAACATTCCATGTAGTCTTCAATCGTAATCATCGCTTCGTTGCCCGACCCGCTGAAAGCACGGATGCCAATGCCTTCTTTGTCCGCAAAGGCCAGTAGTTGCGTTCCCAGGTTACCGGATTGCGCGACAAGTACTGTATCGCCTGCCTTGGGCCGAACATGAGTGCCTGTACAATATAATGATATATGCGGATTGCAAATTCCCATAGTGTTAGGACCAAGAAATAAAATTCCGGCTTCGTGAGCCTTGCTTACCAGTTGGTCTTCCAGAATCTTTCCTTCCGCGCCTGTCTCGCCAAAACCGGAAGAAATGAGCAATACACTTTTTATTTCTTTTTGCGTTAATTCATCAATCAGGGGAAGTACACGACTTGCGGGAACTGTAACGACGGCCAGGTCAATCTGGCCAGGAATTTCTGTTACCGATTTATAAACTTTTCTGCCACCAATCTCCCCACCCTTCGGATTGACCAAATAAACATCTCCGAGGAAATTACCAGCTATAACATTTGAATACATAAAATGACCCCATTTGCTGATTTCTGCGGAAGCCCCAATAAAGGCGATGGTTTTGGGATAAAACAAATCTCTGATCGCCCTTGGATCCACAGGCCGATGTGTTGCTTTCTGCCTAGTCTGCTCTCCCAGAACAATCAAAGCGTCCACCGCGGTTACTTTGCCGTCTGCGGACACCAATAATGGATTAATATCAATTTCTTTAATTTCCGGTATGGTCATGGCTATATCGGACAGGCCTAGCAGCACTTTGAGTAGTGCCTCCATATCCGGCGCTTTTTCACCACGGAAATCGCCTAAAAGTTTCTTTGCATGTAATTCCTGAATCATCAATTTTGCTTCTTTTTCAGTAAGAGGTGCCAGACGAAAAACAACGTCTCCGATTGCCTCCGTCAATACTCCGCCCAACCCGAACATTACTGCCGGTCCAAACTGCTCATCATAGAAAAGACCCGCCACAAATTCTCTTTTACCTTCTAACATCGGCTGGATTAAGAATCCTTCCAAATCATCTCCTGCGGCATCCTTTATATATACAGCGGCAGAATGAACATCTTCCTTATTTTTCAAATTCAGTTTAACCAGACCTTTTTCTGTTTTATGTGTAAGACGAGAACCAAGACCTTTCAAAACCAAAGGATAACCAATTGATATTATTGCATTAACCAGATCACCTTCTGTTTTTACACTTATTTCTTTTACTACGGGAATACCAAAGCTTTTCAATAAATCCTTTGCTTCGGCTTCTGTTAATGTTGTTCTGCCTTCCGTTTTAGCTTTTTCAATGATTCCTAACTTTTTCATTTCATGCTCCTAAAAAAATATAGTTATACCAAGTTGCTTTCAAACAAATATGAATTTTTGAAAGCTTACTTGGTATTATGCCCGGTAAATCAGCTTTTTAATGTTTGATAGCCACTTGGCATTACAGGCTTCTTTAAACACGCCGGTTTTCTATTATCAACAAAAATATTCTTTATCTGAGTTTGAATAAGCAATCGGATTACTTTTGGCAATGCGGGCAATAATATGTACTGCGGCCACCCTGCTTTATTCTATGTATAGTACCATTGCACATTGAGCAACCCTTTCCTTCCTGACCATAGGCTTTCAATTCATGCTGATTTTCTCCCTTGCGGCCATACAAATCACGCCAATCGGAGATTGATGTGCCTCTGTTCTTGATGGATTTTTCCAGAACAATTACGGCCTGCCGAAATATTTTGTTCCATTCGGCCCTTGATAATTTTGATGCCGGGCGCTCTGGGCTTATGCCTGTGCAGTGTAGGATTTCACTTGCGTAAATATTACCGATACCCTCTACCGCGTTTTTGTCCATAATCAATGTTTTGACGTTTGTCTTGCGGCAGGCATGAGTGCTGAGAAAATATTTCAGGTCGAAGGCCTTAAAAATATCTTTGGTGACATCGCTATCCTTTTTCTTTAATACATCGACTGTGGCAAAGCGGCGTGGATCAACCAAAAAAACATTTCCGTCAGCAAAAGTCATTCGTAATCGTCCATGCTTTGGCTTTACAGAATCCTTCTGCCACAAAAGCCTTCCGGTCATTCGTAAATGAATAAACACGGCATATCCGTTATCAAGGATAATGACTATTCTTTTGCCCTCACGTTCAACAGCAGTTACTGTCCGCCCTTTGACATTTCTAATTGTGGCTAACTTATCATCGTATATTTCTGAAGCTAATATTTTTCCGCCGCTGATTTTTTTATGAAGCTGGCGGCAAAGTGTCTCGACTTCCGGTAATTCCGGCATTAATCTACCTCCAAAGTTTTTTTATCATTACTAATACCAAGTTGCTTTCAAAAAATAAACTATAAATTTTTGAAAGCTTACTTGGTATTATGCCCGGTAAATCAACCTTATAATGTTTAATAGCAACTTGGTATAAAATAATTTTCCTTTGCCTATACATTTTTTCGCCGCAAGGGATCGTGAATAAACATTGAACGGCGAATCATGTTGAAAATATTTCGGCAGTTTCAAAGCATTATTCTCCAGCCCTTGCTGTCTCTACGTTCTAGAGAGTCCGGTAAATATTTTTTGGCCTCCGGTTGCGCAAATAAGCCTGAAAAAATCACTTCGCAAAAAACAAAAAGTCCTCAATATATTTTTACCGATCGTCTCTGCAAAAATTATTTTCAATTTTAGCGCCAAAATGCAAAAAAAATGTTGACATATTTTATTTGTCGGGTAAAATTCAATTAACAGATTTGCTTTTAATTAAAATTAAATTTTTTAAAGGAAGGATAACTTCCAGAAGGAGGAAAAAATGGAAAACGAGACCCTGTTCAATGAGGAAGAGGAACCTCCTGGTCCCCCGCCCGGTCTTGTTAAGCATCAAAACAATGTAACAGATTTTTTTTCACTAGGCCTTGAAACCCACCAGCCATATCTGGCTAAACAAAAGCCACAGAGAATTTTATTCCCTTTTAAAGATTCACCACGATCACGTATTTTTCGAAAGCGGCATTACCCTGATATTTCCCGCTTTGAATGGTTTGATTGGCATTGGCAACTACGCAACACCATCAGGGACGTCAGCACACTGGACCAAATGCTCAAACTTTCTGATAATGAACGTCAGGCGATGATGCATCAATCGGGCGCTCTGCCGGTTGCTATCACTCCATACTATGCCAGCTTGCTTGATCCTTACGATCCTTCAGCACCGCTGCGCCGCTGTGTTATTCCAGTTGTAGATGAGTGCTTACATACTGCCGGAGAATCAGAAGATCCTCTTTGTGAAGATGCCGATTCGCCGGTACCCGGCATTGTTCATCGCTACCCTGACCGCGTGCTGTTTCTAGTCACAGATATCTGCTCCACGTACTGCCGTTACTGCACACGCTCACGGATCATCGGCCGCGATGATCCGCATTTTGTCGATATGGAAAAATGGGAAACAGCGATAAACTACATTGAAAATAATTCCAACATAAGAGACGTACTGCTCTCCGGCGGCGATCCTCTAACTCTATCCGATGAAAAGCTTGAATGGATTCTTGCCCGGCTCAAAAACATACCGCACGTTGAACTTATACGCATCGGCACCAAGGTTCCGGTTGTTTTGCCTCAGAGAATAACCCCGGCACTTATCTCCATGCTGAAAAGATATCATCCCTTGTGGATGAGCATCCATATTACGCATACTGATGAACTGACACCAGAGATGATCTCGGCCTGTATTCGTCTGGCTGATGCCGGAATTCCTCTGGGCAGTCAGACAGTACTTTTGTCCGGCATTAATGATGATGTGGACACAATGGCGAGATTAGTGCATGGGTTGATACAAATACGGGTTCGTCCTTATTATCTTTATCAGTGCGACCCCATTCACGGATCTTCTCATTTCCGTACACCAATTAACAAAGGATTGGAAATTATCCAGGGTCTGCGTGGTCACACCACAGGCTATGCCGTGCCCACTTATGTTGTTGACGCTCCCGGTGGCGGCGGTAAAATTCCTCTGCTTCCTGAATACGCTGTCGGCTGGGATAAAGGCGATTTGATCTTGAGGAATTATGAAGGCAACATATTTCGCTATCCCGATAATCATGCGAAGTCCAAAGATATACACTAAAGCATTTAAAGAATCAGAAGCAGAGGGGTTGATAGTTAAATTTGAGCAAAGCCGTAAAAAAGTTGAAAGTTGGAATGACCTATGACTTACGCGATGATTATTTGAAAGAAGGATTTGGTCACGAGGAAACGGCTGAGTTCGATTTGCCTGACACAATAGAAGCTATTGAGCAGGTTATTATTGATTGCGGTTTTCAAGCTGACCGCATTGGCAACATTAAAACCTTGGCAAGGCGACTTGTGTCCGCAGAGCGCTGGGATCTCGTGTTTAATATTGCGGAAGGAATGCATGGATTTGGCCGTGAAGCTCAAGTCCCAGCTCTTTTGGATGCGTATAAAATCCCCTACACTTTTTCCGGACCACTTGGTCATGCCCTCACTCTGCATAAGGGTATGACCAAACATATTGTCCGTGATCTTGGAATTCCCACCCCTCATTTTGCCTTGGTGTACAGAGAAGAGGATATTGCCACGATTAGTTTCCCTTTCCCGCTTTTTGCCAAGCCGGTTGCGGAAGGAACAGGTATGGGCATAAACAGCCTATCAAAAATAAACAATCGTAAAGAACTGATTGAGATTTGTTCTAAGATATTGCAGGACTATAAACAGCCTGTTCTTGTCGAAACTTATCTGCCCGGTCGTGAATTTACGGTAGGTATGTTAGGGACCGGCATGGATGCCCGGGCACTTGGAGCTCTCGAAGTAATATTGAAGCCCACTGCGGAAAAGAATGCTTATTCCTTTGAAAATAAGGAACATTACGATAAACTTGTTCAGTATGTTTTAGTTGACGATGATGAAGCCAGACAAGCCACGGAAATATCACTGATGGCCTGGCGCGGTTTGGATTTAAAAGATGCCGGTCGTGTGGATTTGCGCTCGGACGCTCGAGGCATTCCTCAATTCATGGAAGTTAATTCTCTTGCCGGTTTAAATCCGATACGTTCAGATTTGCCTATTTTGTGCAATTTTCTTGGAATGACGTACCATGAATTGATAAGTTCAATTATTTATTCAGCACTAAAACGGGCTAATATAAATTATTTCTAATCAGTCGAATCAGTTTTAAAAAAGGGTAAAACAAGAAAATGGCTAAAATTGGCAAAATAGTAATTTTACACAGTGATGTAGCGCCTGATGCCAGTGAAGACGAACTGGATTGTTTAAGGCAGGCTGACACCATTGCGGGGGCGCTCAGACAACTTGGCTACGATCCTGTTTTAATGCCCTTTGTTCTTGATCTTGGACAGACGATCAACAATCTAAATTCAATTCGCCCTGATGTCGTTTTTAATCTTGTGGAAACCGTTAACAGTAAGGGTAGTCTCATCTATTTCGCCCCTGCTTTACTGGATCATCTGCAAATTCCCTATACAGGGTGCAGTACTGATGCCATCTTTCTTACATCCAATAAACCTATGGCCAAAAAAATAATGCATGATGCCGGTATTCCAACGCCTGCCTGGATTACTAAAGCAGGCACTCGTTATGGTTCCGCTCTTGCAGGCACCTATATAGTCAAGGCGTGCTGGGAACATGCCTCCGTTGGCCTTGACGATGATTCCATCGTTACCTTTGCAGATTCGTCAAAGCTTTTAGCCGCCATGGAAGATCGCAGCAAAAAAATTGGCGGGGAATTTTTTGCCGAAGCTTATATTGAAGGGCGCGAATTTAATATTGCCCTTATAACCGGACCAGCAGGCGAACTCAAAATTCTTCCGCCAGCGGAAATGCTTTTTATTGATTATGCCCCTGACAAACTTAAACTATTGGACTATCGAGCTAAATGGGTCGAAGATTCTTTTGAATATAATAATACCCGGCGCACAATGGATTTAGGGCAGGAAGATGCCTCTCTGGTTGCACAATTACAGGATTTCGCAAAAAAATGCTGGCAGCTCTTCGGTCTGCGTGGCTATGCGCGGGTCGATTTTCGCGTGGACAAAGATGGTAATCCCCTGGTACTGGAAATAAACGCTAATCCTTGTCTTGCCCTTGAAGCCGGTTTTGCGGTTGCCCTAGAATTGGCGGGGATAGAATATTCCAAGGCTATGGAGTACCTCATCAATGACGCATATAGATAATATTTTTATGGAGCTTCGTAAGCTTATTATCCTTATTTTTCAATTATGAACACAATAATATACCGTCAACAGATTATGCCATCAGACCCCGGTACAATCTTCAGGATTGTGCAATCGAGCGGATTTTTTTCTACCGAAGAAATTGTTTTAGCCAGAGAATTGGCCGCAGAAAAGCTTGAACAAGGCAGTCTCTGCTCATACCAGTTTTTGTTTGCAGAAGATAAAGATCGTGTCCTTGGTTATACATGTTACGGATTAATTCCTGCGACTTGCGGCAGTTATGATCTTTATTGGATTGCAGTTGATGAACAATTTCGATCTCAGGGTTTAGGTAAAGAGTTGATGCAAAAAACTGAGGATGTCATCCGGTGTATCGGTGGCAGGTTTATATATGTTGAAACATCTTCTCGTGATCAATATAAGCCAACGCATAGTTTTTACGAAAGCTGCGGGTATCAAAAAGAAGCTTTCTTGAAAGATTTTTATGCCGAAGGTGACAGCAAAATTATTTACGTCAAATCTGTTTAACTCCGCTGCGCGATATTTTATAAACAGCTTGCATTTTTTTTAATAATTCGCTAGAGAACTGCCTAATTTTATAAACCCCTGTGGAGATTAAAGGGAGGTACTTGTCATGCGATTATTTCCAAAACAAGAAAACTTTTTTGATTATTTTGAAGAGCTGGCCAACAAGATTGAAGAAGGTGGCCGACTATTTCTCGAAATGACAGAAACTCACGACTATTCTGAATCTAAAGTTGCTAAGCTCAAAGAAATAGAACACGAAGCGGATATCATCACCCACAGAACTTATGAAAAAATGCACACAACATTTCTTACTCCCATCGACCGTGAAGATATTTATGCACTAGTCAACAAGATGGACAGCATCATGGATGTCATTGAAGCAACTGCTGTTCGCATTCATCTTTATAAAGTTAAAAAAATTGATGATCAAATTATTAAACAGGCTAAAATTTTAAATGAGTCTATCATGAAAGTAAAAGAGATAATCCATGCGATGCGTAATATGAAAAACTCAAAAATGATTCTTGATGGTTGTGTGGAAATTAACACGTTGGAAAATGCCGGAGATATTGTTTTAAGAACGATTATGGCCAATCTCTTTGAAAATGAAAAAGACGCAATTGAGCTTGTTAAATGGAAAGATATTTTCCAACTCCTGGAAGAGGGCATTGATGTCTGTGAAGACGTATCTAATATTGTAGAGGGCATCGTCTTGAAACATGCTTGATTCGCTAGGGTTTGTCATATTTCTTGTTGTTATCGCGCTAATCTTTGATTTCCTCAATGGTTTTCATGATTCAGCAAATTCAATAGCAACCGTTGTTTCAACCAAAGTACTCTCCACCCGCAGGGCTGTTGCTTTTGCCGCGTTCTTCAATTTCATTGCCGCGTTCGGCTTCGGGGTTGCGGTGGCAAGCACAATCAGCAAAATAATCCAGCTGGATCTTGTTCAGACTGCGGTGATCCCTTTTATCGTACTGGGTGCTCTTATTGGTGCAATCAGCTGGAACCTCATCACATGGTATTTCGGCCTGCCAACCTCCTCCTCCCATGCCCTGATCGGCGGGCTCTCAGGTGCAGGCATATCTGCGGCCGGCCTAGCGGCCATCAAGTGGTCTACGGTAGAGCTGGTTGTAACGTTCATGATTATATCCCCATTAATTGGTCTTACATGCGGATTCCTGTTCATGGCGGCAGTGC
>JBAXON010000033.1:0-18293 GCA_037133255.1 Deltaproteobacteria bacterium | reverse complement strand
GGACTCAAAATCCCCCGCTCGCAAGGGCATCTCGGTTCGATTCCGAGCTCCGGCACCAAGTAAAAAATAAATAAATTCAATAGTTTGCGATTTTCAACATCACGAGCCTTATTCGTTTTAAGGAGATTGTAACTAAGGCGAAATAGATTTGTTTTGTTTGTTCATTATTTGCCGATCTCTAATCTCCATCGTCCGCAGTCTGTCCTTGTAAAAATCATTGCGGTTTTGCTTTTCCATGGAAAGGCTCGCATCTGTATTATCTGACCAACGACGGCACAGATAAAGACTCTCGTATAAGCGGCCGATTTTATATTCTCGGGCAATGCGCAGTCCCACAGCGTAGTCTTCACCATAGCTGACATTGGGGAACCCGATTTTGCGGATAACTGCCGTGGCAAAAGCACGGGGGGCACCCATTCCGTTTATTCGCAGCAAATTATTGTGGCCGTTTGCCTGTGTCCATTCACGATGATCTATCAGTCCCGGTGGAATTCGTTTCAGCTGCTCATTGACTATTGTATAAGAGCCAACAACCATCGCGTAATTTCCTTTACGCAAGGCATCAACAATTTTTTGCAGTGTTTGGGGCGAACTGTAAAGATCATCGGAATCAAGTTGGACAGTATAACGGCCGCAGAGTGGCGAATAAATGGCTTCATTCCAGCAACCGCCAATCCCCAAATCGCGCCGTTCCGGAATGATATGTATTATCTGGGAGTTTAGCGAAGCCATTTTTTTAATAAGTGGGGTAGTTCCGTCTGTGGAATGATTATCCACAATAATGATGTTAAAATTAAAATTTGTTTCCTGCTTCAGCGCGCTGTGCAAGGCATCATTGATTGTTTTTTTACGATTGAGGACAGGAATAACAATACTTGCCTCTACCGGAAATCGCTCCACTTCGCTTGGAGCTTTAAGCGTGCGTGCTTTTAAATATGAGCCGGTTAGCTTTAAATAGACTGTCGCCACTTTTTCCAGCTTCTTTTGCCGTGCGAGATTTTCCTCGGCCACATAGGCGAAATGCTCCTGAGTTTGATCCGTGCTTTTTGCTTTGGCAACTGCCCTTGGTTGACGGACTGTGTAGAGAAATTCGGGAACGCGCAAGATCGCATGATCAATAGATATTTTCAGGCGTAAATCGTAAAAAGCAGCATTTTCATCATTTGGCAACCGCCCATATTTCTGCAGGGCTGTTTTAATGGCCGCAATGGAAAAAAGTGAAACATGACCAAAATTAAAATCATCGCGAATAGAACCTTGCTGATGGTCTATTAGTGGATGGGGAATGAAATTCTTTCCCTTCTGCTCGATGAAATCGGCATAGACGATCCCAGCTTGCGTATCGCCGGCAGTCATAAACATCAGGCGTAGCAGCTGTTCATCGCATTGAACTTCTTTCCCGCAAGTAATTGTCAGCAGATATTTTCCTGATATCTTTCCTAAAAATGCAGAAAGATGGCGGATATTCTTGAACTTCAATATACTACCCGGCCATACGCTTATCGCCTCTTTTTCATCATCCACAACCGCAAGCAAAAACCCGCCAAATTTAAAGGTTAAATGCGTCATAAATTTTTATTCCAAAATGAACAACTCCGAATTAAGTAGTGGGGAACTGAAACTATCCCGATATGCTTTGCAATCAGGATAGCTCGACTTACTCTTCAAACTTCGCTATGCTCGTTTTCATAGAGTCTCACTAAAATCCGGACATCATCATGTTAAATGCTTTTTCCGCAGTATCGTTGGATAGTTTAACGTAAGAATTTTTTCTGGTGGCGGGGAACGTGTTTATATCGTCCACCATTTTATAGTCCACCTGGCCGGTTACACTTTTCGAACTCCAAATAGTTTTGCCGCTTTCTTTTTCTCGAAAATTTATTTCCAGTATCATCGTAGCCCGTTCTTCGGCAACCAGTGTGTTGGCGCGATAAGAAAGAGGCGATGTGCTGATATTAAGAACGCTACCCGTGATTATGGCGTCTGCCGTCTCCACGTTCTGCACAATTTTAAACCGGTTAGAAAGAATGAACTGATCGATAAATGCTGTGCGCACATAATTTTCCAGCTCCGCCTGTGAAGTCTTGTTCCCGAAGGCTTGGACATAAACTGTAGTAATACGCTTGTCGATGTAATCACCTTTAGGGGCAAAACCATAGCCGCAGCTGATTATAAGCGCGAAAAGAAGACAAGCTCCTACGGTTTTATTCAGAAATCTCCAGTTTTTTTTTCTCATAAAAGACACCTCTTTTTTTATTTGTGAGATTCAAATTTCAAAAACGAAGTGCATTGAAATTTGTAAATCGAATTAATGAAACTCAGATATTAAAAGCGCAGTGCAGTAATATCTGCAAGTTGAATTTATCCCGCGTGCGAAGCTTAGCGGGGCAATATAAATATCCGGCCCAGGGCGGAGGACATAAACTCCACCTTTGTTATTATGGTTTATGCCCGTGAAGGGGCAACAACAATGTTGACCAGTTTCTTGGATACGTAAATAACCTTCAAAATTTTCGCGCCTGAAAGCAGGGTGATAATTTTTTCATCGTTAAGCGCGATCTGCTTTATTTTTCCCTCGTCTTCATCTATGGCAACTGTCATGCGGCTGCGCAGCTTGCCATTGATCTGCACAACTATTGTCATTTCTTCTTCACTGGCAATCGCTGGATCAAACTGCGGCCAAGGCACATCAGCGGCAAGCGTTTTATGGCCAAGCATCTGCCAGAGCTCTTCTGTTATATGGGGCACAATCGGCACCAGCAGAATTACCGCTGTTTCCAGCGCTTCCCGCACAACAGCCAGCGCAATTGCATCATCTTTGCCTGGTCTCTGAATGGAATAGAGAGCGTTGACCAGTTCCATCACCGCACTGATGGCGGTATTGAAATGAAAACGGTCTTCGATATCTATCGTTACTTTACGGATAGTCTGGTGAGTTTTACGCCGCAGGGCTTTTAGCTCAGCTTCCAGATTGACGCTTGCAGACAGCGGATTGATTTCTTTGATGTCGTCGAAATAATCATCAAAGATGCGCCACAACCGCCCCAGAAAACGGAAGGAACCTTCCACACCCTGATCGCTCCATTCCAGGTCTTTCTCCGGCGGCGCTGTAAACAAGCAAAATATCCGCGCTGTATCCGCACCATATCTTTTTACCAGATAGTCGGGATCGATAACATTCTTCAGCGATTTAGACATTTTCTCGGTCTTGCCGATAATGACTTCCTGACCACAGATGTGACATTTACCATCGGCTGCCTGCTCCGGGAATAGATAACCATGCTCACTGCACTTCATTGTTTCTTTACAAACCATGCCTTGCGTCAGCAAATTGGTGAAGGGTTCGTCCACACCGATCACACCGAAATCACGCAACATCTTGGTGTAGAAACGCGCGTAGAGCAGATGCAAAATGGCATGTTCAATACCGCCTATGTACTGATCCACAGGCATCCAGTAATCAAGCTTCTTTCGATCCAGACCGGGTTTGACGTCACAATCCGGGCTGCAATAGCGATCGAAATACCATGATGACTCGACAAACGTATCCATCGTGTCTGTTTCACGCGCCGCTTTACCGCCGCATTTCGGACAGGTCGTATCGACAAATTCTTTCAGGGCAGAAAGCGGTGAACCACCCTCAGAACCAAAAATGATATTTGTCGGCAAAACAATGGGAAGATCAGACTCTTTGGCCGGAACAATGCCGCACTTATCGCAGTTAATCATGGGAATCGGAGCGCCCCAGTAGCGCTGGCGGGAAATGCCCCAGTCACGCAGGCGGTATTGGATAGTGCGTTTGCCTTTTCCTTGTGCCTCCAGAAAATCAGCGATGGCCTCCAGAACTTTGGTATTTTCCATACCATCGAATTTGCCGGAGTTGACTAAAATGCCTTCATCCACATACGCCTCGGTCATCTTATCCGCATCGAGATCTCTGTCTTTGGGCACAATTACAACAATGAGCGGCAGATTAAATTTCTTGGCAAACTCAAAATCGCGCTGATCGTGCGTCGGCACGGCCATGACACAGCCGGTGCCGTAATCGGCCAGAACAAAATTGGCAGCGTAAACGGGCATCTTTTTGCCGGTCAGGGGATTTTCGCAGTAGGCCTCCAGGAAAATTCCTTCCTTTTCATAAAACTCGGAGGTACGCATCAGTTTGTCTTGCTTTTTAACTTTTTCCACAAACCGCGAAACATCTTTCTCGATGGCTTTGCCTTTGGCTAATTTCGTAACCAGTGCATGCTCGGCGGCAATCAGCATAAAGGTTGCGCCAAAGAGAGTGTCCTGACGCGTTGTGAAGACTTTGATTGGTTCGTCAGAACCGACAAGCGGAAAGTTGACTTCGCAGCCGTAGCTTTTACCGATCCAATTCTTCTGCATGGTCATGACGCGTTCCGGCCAACCGGGCAGTTTATCGCAGTAGTCCAGCAGTTCCTCGATATAAGCGGTAATTTTGAAAAACCATTGATCGAGCACTTTTTCCTGAACTTCAGTACTGCAGCGCCAGCAAAGGCCGCTTTCGACCTGTTCGTTTGCCAGCACTGTATCGCACTTGCCGCAAAAATTAACCGTGGAGCGTTTCTTGTAAGCCAGACCTTTTTCAAACATCCAGATAAAAAATTGCTGTTCCCAGCGGTAATATTTCGGATCGCAGGTGGCTATTTCCCGATCCCAATCATAGCTGAAGCCCATGCGTTTGAGCTGCTTTTTCATGTGACTAATATTTTCATTAGTCCATTGGGCAGGATGAATCTTATGTTCGATTGCGGCATTTTCCGCAGGCAGGCCAAATGCATCCCATCCCATCGGATGCAAAACATTGAAACCCTTCATGCGCTTATAGCGGGCAACAACATCGCCGATAGTATAATTGCGGACATGGCCGATATGAATTTTACCGGAGGGATACGGAAACATTTCCAGCAGATAGTATTTTTTCTTTTGCAGGTCTTCAGTAACTTTGAAGGCTTTTTCATCCTCCCACTTTTTTTGCCATTTTTCTTCAATCGCGATTGGTTCGTACTTCATGATCAACAATTTCTCCAAGCCAAAATATTGTGCAGTTTGTCTAGCATATCAAAGGCGTGCTTTCAATCACTTTGTCATGTTGTCAGCTTTTGGATGCAATTACCCGCCAGGTTATGGAGCGCCGGTAAGGTTTGCGCGGAAGTCGTGGCGATTAATAAATTATTGAGGCCGTTATCTATGTGATCAAGAAATGCCGGCTTGTTCTTTTTTAAACCCAGAAAGCCATAGGCACCCAGCGCCTGCATCAACCGCTGAGCTGAGGCCTCCCAGAAATTATTAATAAATTTATCTAGGTTGTAATCAGGCTTCATTAGCTCATAATAAAAACTAAGCAATTCGCTTCTTTCTTCGGTGGTGAGGGTAACGTAAGGATCGCAAATCAGTGAACCCAGATCGTAAAAAAGACAACCTTTGCGCATCCCCTGAAAATCAATGAACACCGTCTTGTCGTTTTTAATCATGATATTCTGGGATTGAAAATCACGATGGATAAGGCAAGGTTCTGTTTTTTGCAAGCGTGCGCTGAGGGATTCTAATTCCGCCCATAAATCTTTGAGCAAAGATGGCGAAAGTTCCAGTTTGCAAACTTCCCGCACAAGATTTTCCAGAAAGTAATCATGCTCCCATTTGTAAAGTCCGGGGCCATAGCTTTCAGACAATTTGAAATCAGCAGGTAGCCTTGCAAGCGGATAGGCATGCAGGCGCTGGATTTGAATAAGCACCTGAAAATAATAATCGCGCCTTTTATTCCAGGGCAGAGTCCTCTTCGACCATAAATCAACATCACCCAAATCTGTAAGCAGGATGAAATGTTTTTTTATGTCCTGCGCGACAATTTGCGGCACGGATATATCAATGTCCGCCAGAAACTTGTTGATGTTCGCCCAGTAAGCATTTTCTTCCACTTCCATGCCATAATGCATAAAAATGAAACTGGTTTTATCCGCGAGATATACCCGAAAAAAGCTCCGGTCGGAACCGCCTTTCTTGATGGGGATCAGTTCGAAATCTACTACTCCCAGATAATTGTTTAAAAATATTTGTATTTCTTGAGTCATAAATCCTGTTTTAAAATATTGGAGCCATTAATGAGAGAAACTATCGCACTGTCATCGCGAGGCGACTCTCAGTTGCCGTGGCGATCTCAATGAACTGACAGATTGCTAACTCCTGTCCCGTTTAATTTCTCATATTCTTCAATCGTCCCTACATCATGCCAGTATCCATCGTCAATGACAATGCCCCCGACAGAGCGGTGATTCTCTTTAATCAGATCAACCAGCGGAGGGACAATAGACTCCACTCGCCCTGCTTCCAAGCGCTGTAAGAACTTTGTTTCGATAATATAAATCCCCGCGAAAAGACAGCTTTGAATGCCGGGATTATTCAGGGTATGTCGCATATCGCTGACAAATCCATCTTGATCAATGTTGACATTAAGCAGCGGGCCGCTACTGCGGAGTGCCAGTGTAACGGTTGATTGCAGGGCAAGATGTCTCTCGATTAGCGGAACAATGGGCATGTTGGTGATGATATCGCCATTATAAACAAGAATGCGCTCTTCACTTGCAATAAGGTCTTCAATGTTTTTAATCCCGCCTGCAGTATCTAAAAGAATCGGCTCATGCCGGAAAATAATCGGAATGTCCTTCCAGTTGCCTTCCGGAAAAGCCTCTTTATACTTATCAGCGCAATGATGAGTATTGACAATAAATCGCCGCACACCAATAGCGCGCAAATGCTCCATCGCATAAGTAATCATCGACCTGCCGTCAATAGGCAGCAGTGGCTTGGGCATTTTTTCGGTCAGCGGCCTCAACCTCTTGCCCAACCCCGCCCCCAAAATAAAAGCCGTACTTATTTGTTTAATTAACATATTTCTTCCCATATTCCGGATCAATCTTCACTAGTGCGGCCACAATAAATCCCGGAATCGTCGTGATTGTAATCCAGATAAAGAAATTTTTATAGCCGAGCATTTCCTGAATCCAGCCGCTGGCCATGGCGGGTATCATCATGCCCAGCGCCATAATCCCCGTACCAATAGCGTAAAATACAGTTTTATATTCGCCTTGCGAAACCATGATCATGTACATGGTGTAGGCCGTAAAACCAAAGCCGTAGCCGAATTGCTCCAAGGCCACGGCCGCACCGATTAACATCAGACTTTCCGGTAGCGCGTGGGATAGATACACAAAAATCAAATCCGGCAGGTGCATGATAAGCACCATCGGCCATAGCCAGAATTTCAAACCCTTCTTGTAAACGACATAGCCACCCAAAAGCCCACCCAGCATAAGCGCTACCACACCGACCGTACCGTAGATTACGCCGACCTCGGCGGTAGTCAAACCCAATCCGCCTTTGACGCGGGAATCGAGCAAAAATGGCGCGACCATTTTCACTAACTGTGCCTCGGCAAAGCGATAAAATAAAAAGAAGCTGATGACAATAAGAATATCTTTGCGCCGGAAAAATATGGTCAGAATGCGGAAGTATTCCGTAAGAAAGTTTTTTGATTTGTCCCAAGGCGCGCTGATGTCGGAAGCAGGCCTGGGCAGGGCAAAAAAATGATAAATGCACAAGGCCAGAAACACCGCCGCCACACCGATGAAAGCCAGCGACCAGGCTTGCGCGACAGGATAACCGTAATTTTCCAACACACCGGCGATAATCACCAGCCCACCTTTGGCGGCAATGGTAGCGACGCGATAAAAAATGACGCGCACACCAACAAAGGCCGCCTGCTGCGGCGTGTCCAAACCCAGCATGTAGAATCCATCGGCGGCAATATCATGAGTGGCCGAGCTAAACGCCATAATCCAGAACATTGCCAGACTATAGCGCACAAAGCTTGTCGTCGGCAGTGTCAGCGCGACACAGGCAAGCGACCCGCCAATGGCCAGTTGCATTGCCAGTATCCAGAAACGTTTGGTGCGAAAAAGATCAACAAAGGGGCTCCAGAGGGGCTTGATTATCCAGGGGATGTAGAGCCAGCTTGTGTAAAGAGCGATTTGCGTGTTGGAAAGCCCCAGCCTTTTATAGAGAATGACGCTGACGGTCATGGCAATCATATATGGGATGCCTTCGGCCAGATAGATGGTCGGTACCCAGAGCCAGGGATGATTGGTTTTTGCTGCCGCTATTTTTGCGCTGTTCATTTGCATTATTTATTACTCATATAGTTTCTGTAAATTTGCGCCGCTAAAATAATGCGCCAATATTTGTTCCGCCTTAAATCCTTTTTCCGCCATCACCGCCGCGCCTATCTGACACATGCCCACACCGTGCCCCCAACCACCGCCGGTAAGTGTAAAGCTTTCTACGGAACCATCAGCCGCGTTTATCTTCGATACAACAAAGGCGCTGCTCAAAAGATGGCTTACCGATAGCCAGCGGCGAATTTCGAGTTCCTTGCCAACTATAACATTCCGTTTGGAACCTTCAATTCTTAATTTGTAAATTCTGCCGGAAGGTCCTCTTCCTACGGCAACAATATTTTGCAGTTCGCCAAAATCAATACCCGACTTTTTGCTTATTATTTCTTCGAGTTCCTGCCTGGAATATGTGACCTGCCAGCGGTAAAAAGCAAGTGTTTCCTGATCAAAGGCGGGCAGAATCTTGCCAAGCAACTCTTTGTCGGTTGTATCGCAATAAGCCTGAGGCCTGCCCGATAGCCAGCCTTCGGCTTCCGCCTCCGCCGCAATAGGCAAATGCTGTTGAATATTGTCGGTAACACTCTTAAGATAATCCGGGGATTTGTCCTCCCATGCCGTTGAGAAAATATCCGTTTGTCCGCCACAGGCTTTATAGTAGCGGGCATCGCAAATATCTCCGCCGCTTATGAGAAATAGCCCTCTTGTGGCCTCAATTGCCGCCCGGACATTATCGGAAATGATTCTGGTTATCCCCTGATAACGCTGGCAATGATCATCGGCGCAAACATCAAATCCCTGATGATCGTTGACGTCCTGCCAGACGATAATTTCATTTTCGGTTTTTGATGAAGGATTAGACCGCACTGTTTTCTTTTTCTCCAGCATCGCCACAAGCCAGCTGCGGGCAACAACCGCCTGCGCCTTTAAAAATTCCAACGGCGCTGCGGCGGACATTTCCGAGGAAATAACACTTAGCAGGTAATCTTCCAGTGTGATTTCATTGATAAGATTAAATGAGGAATCAGTCGCTACTGACAAACACATATTGCCGCTAAACGATTGTTCCTGGCTTCTTTGCCAGTGGAAATTGATACCTATCTTGACGTTGGACACAGTAAATGTAGCATTATTCTGAGCCGCTAGTATTATCGTCTTGCCGCTTGCTATTTCCACTCCGGAAGGATCGCAAAGCGCCACTTCCCCTTGCCTGCCACTGACGATTATATTGCCGGATATAGGTTTTTCGTCAGCAAGAAGAAACCTGCCTCTTAAGTCTAAGCGGGCTTCTTTATAATTCTGCAACAGGGCAACTTTAATTTCAGGTTCGTAACGGAGCATGGTCTCTCTTTTAATTAATTTCCTTTATTTTTATGGTCAATGAACAAATAAGTCAAGTAATACCAATTAAGCTTTCAAATAATATTTAATGCTTGAATATTAATAATTTATCGTGTATAAAATTAAAAAAACGAAATGTCGGATGACTTTATGGTGCATATCTGGCCAATTGGTGGTGGAAAAGGCGGGTCGGGCAAGAGTTTCCTGACCAGTTCTCTTGGGCGTCTTTTGGCGGAATCGGGCAAGCGGACGCTGCTTGTCGATTTAGACTTGGGCGCGGCAAATCTGCATACCCTGATTGATGTGCCCTATCCGACAAAATCCCTTTCCGATTTCATCCGTAAAAAAAGTCCCCTTCTGCAAGATACCGTTTTGCAGACTCCCACTCCCAACCTCTTTCTTATCAGCGGCGCTCACGATAGTCTGGATATCGCCAATCTTGCGTATGAACAAAAGATAAAAATTCTTAAAGCGATAGCTAAACTTGATTACGATTGGATTTTGCTGGATTTGGGCGCCGGCACTTCTTTCAACACACTTGATTTTTTTCTTATTTCTCAATACGGCATATTTATCACCACCCCGGAGCCAACTTCCATTGAAAACGTTTACCGTTTGGTGCGCGCCATTTACTTCCGCCGGATTCGCCATAGCTTTGACACATTTTATTTTCAGCAACTGGAAAAGGAAGTTGCCCGTCAGTTTGGTGAAGACGCTATATATAAACCGAATTGCATGATGCAGGTCGTAAGAAGGCTACACCCGGAAATATTCCTTAAGCTGGATAAGGACATCAGTTCGTACAAGTTTAAACTGATTCTCAACCAGCTGCGGAAGCAGGATAATGTGGCCATTGGCGCTCAGATATGCCAAATTATCGAAAAGCATCTTGGCATTCATATTGAGTTTGCCGGTAATGTTTCTTACGACGATCATGTTCATGATGCCATTTGTCAACGCGTATCGTTTTTAGATCGTTATCCACACGCGCGGGCAGTAGCAGACCTGCAGAGGATCAGCAAACAAATGGTTAATTCAGCAGGTGAACAATTACTGATGCGCTACTCTTGAAATTTGGAGTTTAACAAATTTTTTAAGACAGGAGTTTCTATATGCAGAAAAGTTTCCCCGAGATGAATTACTATGAGATGCTCAATGTTAAGCCGGATGCGGCTTTCTTCGAAATTCGCCATGCCTATAAAGCTGCCCTGCAAATGTATCAGGCGGATTCCATGATCAGCCACTCTATTTTTTCTGAGGAAGAACGCAAGCAGATACTTTCCTTTATAGAAAAAGCTTATACTTCACTCATTAACGAGAAAGAAAGGCAAAACTACGATAACGAGCTTATCTCGCAAGGAGTTCTTGCATCAACAAAGTGGAAAATTTCTCCTAAAAAACCGGTCTATATTTATGCAGCAAACAGTAATTCGAGCATAAAAAATCTACCAAAGAATAATAATGAATTAAGAGAAAAGATTGCTCAGAATGAAAGTATATTAGAAATTATTGTCCAAAATCAAATCAGCGGTGCTGATCTTCAAAAAATCAGAAGCAAATTAGGTGTGTCCATTGAACATATTGCTCAGGAAACAAAGATCAGTACATATTATATAAAAAATATAGAAGAAGACAATGTAAGCAGCTTGCCCGCGACCGTTTTTCTCAAAGGCTTTATCAAGGCCTACCTGAAATGCCTGTGCCTGGAACCTGTTGATGGTATCAGCAATAAATACATGAGCTATCTGGCGTGCTTCGGGGAAAGGTGACGAAACGGAAGTTTCTGATAATTAGCCGCGAACCAATCTCATTTTAATACCCAGTCGCTGTCAAACATTTAAGGCTGATTTACCGGGCATAATACCAAGTAAGCTTTCAAAAATTCATAGTTTTTTGAAAGCAACTTGGTATAAGCAGTTAATTGCCTGCAAAGCAATATAGGAATTATGATGGTCGAAAAAAAACCACCGTTAATTGAATTTTACAAAATGAGCGGCAGCGGCAATGATTTCATTATTATTGACAACCGTGATCTATCCTTGAATGTAGGCAATTTGCCTGCTTTTGCACGCAACATTTGCGCGCGAAAAATTTCTGTCGGGGCTGATGGTTTATTTCTCATTGAACCTTCCCAGAGCGCTGATTTCAAATGGCAGTTTTTCAACTCGGATGGTTCCATGGCGGAAATGTGCGGTAACGGCAGCCGTTGTGTGGCTCGCTATGCTTATCTCAAAGGCATTGCCCCCAGGAAAATGTCCTTTGAAACACTTGCTGGAATCATTTCTGCCGAAGTCAATAATGACGTAGTTAAGGTCAAGCTGACCGATCCCTCACCAGTTCAGTCAATCGAAAAACTCCCTTTTGATGATTGCCAATTTGCTTTAGACGCTGTTGATACCGGTGTGCCCCATGCCGTAACTTTTGTCGATAATCCGGAAACATGCAACGTTTTTGAATGGGGCCGTAAAATCAGGCGCCATGAATATTTTCAACCAAAAGGCACCAATGCCAATTTTGCCACGGTAATTGACCGGCATAAAATGAGGGTGCGCACTTATGAACGCGGCGTCGAAGATGAGACGCTGGCCTGTGGCACCGGCGCGGTTGCGTCGGTTTTGGCCGCCGCCTCGCGGGGACTGGTAGAAACGCCGGTGGATGTAATTGTCCAGAGCGGGGAGACTCTGCGGATTTACTTTACAAAAAAAGATGACCGCTTTTGTGAGATTTATCTTGAAGGCAGCGTAAAAATAGTCTATTCGGGATTGCTTTTTGAAGAAGCTTATTGTGAAACTCCAATGCCGAAAGCGTAGCGTAGCGGAATTGGTAAGTTGAACAATCCCGCGCAGCGGAGGGTATAATACCCTGTAGCTTGCTGCGGAATATGTTTCCAAAGTTTGCTTTGGGGTTCATACCCGTGATAAATAATTAATGCTGGAGGTTCAACTTGAAGACAGCCGAGCGATTAACAAAAATACCCCCATATCTCTTTATGGAACTCCGAAAAAAAATCAATAAGGCCAAGAGCGAGGGTGTGGATGTAATTTCCCTGGCAATCGGTGATCCGGTGGAAGCGACGCCCGATTCGATTATTGATGAACTATGCCGGAGTGCCCGCGATCCGCAAAACCATCGTTATCCCACGGATGAAGAAAAAGGCATGCTGTCTTTTCGCAAAGAAGTTGCCCGCTGGTATTTGGAACGATATGGCGTTACCTTAAATCCGGAAAATGAAATTCTGGGGCTGATCGGCTCCAAGGAAGGTTGTCATCATTTTGTGCTGGCGCGCGTCAATCCCGGTGATACGGTGCTTATGACTGATCCCGGATATCCTGCCTATCGTTCCAGTATTCTCATGGGCGAAGGCATCCCCTACAATGTGCCCATTTTGCCGCAAAATAATTATTTGCCGGTGTTGGAAGATATTCCGGCGGATGTAGCTAAAAAAGCAAGCGCCATGTTTCTTAATTACCCCAATAATCCAACAGGCGCCTGCGCCACGCTGGACTTCTTAAATAAGCTGGTCGCATTTGCCCGCGAATTTGACATTGCAATTTGTTACGATAATCCCTACAGCGAAATCGTCTTTGCCGGGCAGCCCAAAATAAGCTTTTTAATGGCCCAAGGCGCTAAAGATGTAGGTGTGGAGCTCAATTCCCTTTCCAAACCATTTAATATGTGCGGCTGGCGGCTGGGCATGGCTTGCGGCAATCCCGAACTTATCGCCGCCATCAGCAAAGTCAAAGAAAATACCGATTCCGGCATTTTTAACGCAGTGCAGTTTGCCGGAATTCAGGCATTGAAAGGTGAGGCAGGATTTATTGAGAAAATGCTCTCGATTTACGGCCGCAGGCGCGAGCTAGTTTTAAAAACTCTAAAAAAGATCGGCATTGATTTTAATCCGCCACGCGGTACATTTTATCTTTGGGTGCCCGTGCCCAAAGGCATGACCTCGCTTGATTTTACCAACCGCCTGTTTGAGAAAACTGCTGTTGTTGTAGCCGCCGGAACCGCCTATGGCAAATACGGTGAAGGCTTTGTCCGTATCTCGCTTACCGTGCCGGATGAAAGGTTACGCGAAGCGATGGAGAGAATAGAAAAGGAATTCAAACAGTAGCTTCCGTATCCTTCGTATAACTTTGTTGGCAGTTGCGCAGTCATCCTCGGCGTATTTTCATATACGCCTCCGGTGCCTGCTTGCTGCCGCCTCGTTCTACTTTGGATACAAAAGCCACTAAGAAAGATGATTAATTATGGAAATGGGTATTTTAGGCCTTCCTCAAAGCGGGAAGAGCACATTATTTGAAATCATGACCGGTGTCAAAAGCAGTACGCAACATAACGAAACAGTTGTGCGCGGCTTGGCGGCTGTTCCCGATGAGCGTTTTGATAAGCTGGTAGAAATTTACAAACCGGTGAAAGTGTCTCCGGCAAAAGTTCCTTTTGTTGATGTCCATGCTGTGGGGGAGCATCCATGGGAAGCCATCCGGCAGAATCTCAGCGGCACAGACGGTATTTTGCATGTGGTGGACGGCTTCTCGCTGCCGGATATTTCACTTAGTACCGATTCCTATCGCAAACTAGAAGACGAGCTGATTCTTGCCGATCTGTTAATTATCGAAAAAAAACTGGAGCGCCTGACCAAAATGTCCAAGAAGGCTCTAACTCCTCAGGACATAGCACAGGCAGAACTTCTGCCACGTTTTCAGGAATGTCTGGAAGCCGGGAAACCACTGCGCGCAACAGGATTCACCGCAGCGGAAATATTTTCCATGCGGAGCTTTTCTTTCTGGACAATCAAGCCGGAACTGGTTGTCGTCAATGTGGCCGAGGATAATCTTTCATTTGCTGACGACTTTGCCAAAGCCGCAAACATCACAGAGCCGGTTATGGGGATTTGCTGCAAGATTGAGGCGGAGCTCTCCGGGTTGGAGGCTGCCGAGCAAAAAGAATTTCTGTCTTCGATGGGGATTGCGGAACCTGCTTTTGGCCGAATCATCCGTGGCGCGTTTTCTTTGTTGGGACGCATGTCTTTCTTTACAGTCGGCGAAGACGAAGTCAAAGCCTGGGTAATTCCACTTTCAACCAAAGCCCCCAAGGCCGCCGGTGCTATTCATAACGATTTTGAACGAGGTTTTATCAAAGCCGAAATTATGTCCTATGACGATTTCGTCGCCCATGGTGGATCCACGGCAGGGGTTAAATCAGCCGGTCGCCTGCGCCTGGAAGGTAAAGAATACATCGTCCAGGATGGCGATATTATCACCTTCCGCTTTAATGTCTAATAACAATTCTCGTGATTTATACCAAGTTGATATCAAACATTAAAAGGCTGATTTACCGGGTATAATACCAAGTAAGCTTTCAAAAATTCACAGTTTGTTTTTGAAAGCAACTTGTTATTACAGCACAAACGCCGGTTCATCGGCAACTGACTGGAGCAATGCAAGCGCGTCATTTTCCTGAGAGGCATCACCGCTTATACCCAACCATATACTACCCTCAGCGCCGCCCACTCCACCTGCCGCTACGAGCTCCGCGTTAGCACCAGTAAGCAGATTAATCGCATCAAGCTCTGTAAATATATCACCGGGAACAGGAAGCAGCCTCGGACCGTGCGTTCCTGGTTCGTTGAGCTTTGCCGCTAATTCATCAATATTTCCAGAAATGCGTTTTTCCAGACCGACAGGTATTAGCAGGCGAACACGCCTGCCGACAACGGCTTTAAGTGAAGCGCCAATAGTTCCTGCCTGCGGATGGCCGATTAAAATTGCGGCTCGTCTCCGGACTAAATCAACCGTATTGGCTCCCTTAAGAATGATGTCTCCCTCGCGCAGATCGTCGGTAACATCAAAAATGGTTTTGCCTTTTTGCCAGATGCCATCTTTAATTATAACATCGCCGAGAAATCCACTTTGGTCAGAAAGCATTCCGGACTTAGCTGTAGGGCGAGACGGCGGCAGCACAATCCCGCGAAAGAACCGGTTGCGCCGGAAGTCTTGCAGCTGCCCGATTAATTTCAGTAACTCCTCAGCCACGTAGCCATTTGTTGTACCTGCTATAATAACTACAGTTCCACCTTTGAGCGCCGTTATCACAGCGGCATGTTTCACAATGGCTTTCCCCATCAACCTTTTTCCGGCTGCCGGTGTGATAGAAAATTGTCTCATAGATATGCCCCCTTTTCTCTACTTTGTATAAACCAATTTTGAACAGAAAAGCAATAGATTTTGGATACAATTAATAAACTCAAGGGTTGAAGCGATTTAAAAATATTTCTTGACGTTTGCTCAGTTTTACAGGAAATATAAAAATAAAGGAGGCAACGAATCATGCTGAACCGCACCAACGCATTATTAATTATTATTGATATTCAGGGCAATCTTGCACAGGCAATGTGTGAAAAGGAAAACCTTTTTGCCAACAACGTCAAGCTGATTCAGGGTTTAAAAGCATTTAGCATCCCGATCATTTTCACTGAGCAAATTCCGCAAAAACTCGGCAAGACTTTACCTGTCATTTCGCAGGAGTTAAACGGCATCGTGCCGATAGCCAAAGAGGCTTTCAGTTGCTGGGATGATCGAAATTTCAAAGATCAACTGGAAGGATTAAGCCGCCGGCATGTGGTTATCACCGGTATTGAATGTCATGTCTGTGTTTATCAAACCGCTCTCGATCTAATGTCCAACGGCTATACAGTTCATCTGGTCACGGATGCCGTTTCCTCACGCACATCGGAAAACCGTAAAGTAGGCATAGACGCAATCAAAAGCGCCGGCGCGCATCTCACCTCAACAGAAATGGTTCTGTTTGAACTTTTGCGCACCGCGGCCGATCCGAAATTTAAGGATATATTCAAAATCGTAAAATAACTATCTACAAGGAGGTCTTTACCATGAAGAAGAATTTTTTGATTGGCCTTATTTCTGCTCTATTCATTTTCAACGGAAATTTGGTTATTGCCGACGGTTTGCAGAAAGGCGCTACCGTCAAGGCAATGAAGAAAAATGAGATCATTGCCGGAAAGCTTATTGCTATCAATGTGGAGAATGAACCTTTCACGATTATCCTCCCTACTGGCACAACACTCAAAGTTGAATTTAAAAATATTCAAAAAATTGAAGATACCGGATCAACGAAAAAGATAACACCAAGTTACTCTTATACAGAAAGCAATTACAAGATTTATCGTTTTATTTTCGTTGATGGCAAAACTGTTGAAGGGGCTGTACCCAAATGGCCAATCTTTGATATAGACACAGGCACGACAGGAATCCAGAAAAACATCTGGCTGGAACATATCTCTTTTATTGAAGCAGGCGGAGTTATTTCGGCAAGTGGTTCACTGAAAACAGGAGCAAAAGTTGAATACTCGCGCGATAAAAATATTGTCCAGGGAATTATTCTCGCCATTAATGTGGAGAAAGATCCTTTCACGATCATCCTCCCTACGGGCACAACACTCAAAGTTGAATTTAAAAATATTCAAAAAATAGAAGATACCGGATCAAAGAAAAAAATAACCCCAAGTTACTCTTATACAGAAAGCAATTATAAGATTTATCGGTTCACTTTCGTTGACGGCAAAACAGTTGAAGGGGCTGTACCCAAATGGCCAATCTTTGATATAGATACCGGCACGACAGGAATCCAGAAAAACATCTGGCTGGAGTATTTGGAATATATCAAGACCATAGATTAAGTTGACAATGATTGATATCATCCCTTGATAAGATTTAAGGAATATTAACAGATTATAATTGATAATATTTTTATGTTTGTGTATAAGGTTGCATAATTATTTTATTTCTAAGGTGATGTACGTGTTGCCGGGTGAAGGTAGGGCTACAAATTATGATGAGATATTTAGTCTTCGGGCTACTGAGTGTTGCGGTATTCTTCGCCTCTTCTTGTTCACATTTGTCGACAACGCCGACAAATACTTATTCTTCACCAGAGATTCAACCAGCAACGGATATTAAGCCGCAAGTTAAGCAGGATCCCCCTAATACTATTATCGGTGGCTCCCGCATAGATAAGTCGGGCAACCACACTTCCAAAGCGTATTTCCTTGATGGAGCTGAAGACTTAAATTTAGAGAACTACTATTTCGATATTCCCGTCGTTTACAATGATTCTGTCAAAAAGTGGATTCACTATTTTTCCAACAGGGGCCGGGATTATTTTGAGACTTACAGCGCACGTGGCGGCCGTTATGCGCCCATGCTCGGCAATATGCTTGAAGATAACGGTTTGCCCCGCGACCTCATCTATCTGGCCATGGCTGAATCAGGATTTCAGGCGAAGGCGAAATCTTATGCCAAAGCTGTAGGACTGTGGCAATTTATCCCATCGACTGGCCGCCATTACGGGTTGAAGATCGACTGGTATATTGACGAACGGCGCGACCCCATTAAATCAACTATTGCCGCGAGCAAATACTTAAAAAAACTCTACGAAGACTATGGTGATTGGGAAATAGCCGCGTCGGCTTATAATGCAGGTGAGGGTAAGGTGAACAGGGCTATTGCGCGCTACAAAACGGACAATTTCTGGGATTTAAGAAAGGGGCGTTACCTCAAGTCGGAAACAAAAAATTATGTGCCGAAAATTATGGCCTTGGCAATTTTGGGCAAAAACCTAAACTCCTTTGGGTTCAAAGATATCGAGTTTCACGGCCCGATAGATTTCATCGAGATAGAAGTGCCCAGCAAAACCGACCTTGTGACCCTGGCGCAAGAAATGAAGATAGATGTGGAGGATATA
>JBAXON010000032.1:0-18619 GCA_037133255.1 Deltaproteobacteria bacterium | reverse complement strand
AAGAGTATTGTTGACGCGGTGCGCAACGAAATCCCTTTGATGGCACAGGAATTTCAGAAAAAAATGGATAAGGAAATTATGGCCGCGCGGCAAATCCTGGAAGGCCAGTCCAAGAGGTTATCAATGGAGATAGCAACGAAAGTTCTGGGGAGAAACGTTCAATGAAAAATCTCTTCAAGTCAGTATCTGGTTTATTGATATCGCTTATGTTGATACTTTTAATTGCGGTAAATTCTGTTTATGCCTCTGGCGGTTCTGAAGGTGGTTACACAAAGACACAGTGGTTTGAATTTGCCTGGAAGACGTTAGACGTTATTATTCTTGGCGGTTTTCTTTATTGGATGCTGGCCGCCAAGATTAAAGAGTTTTTTGTCGGGCGACGTCAGGATATTAAAGATTCAATGGAAAATGCCAAAAAGGAAAAGACCGAGTCGGAGAAAAAATATCGGGAGTATTCAGAAAAGATTGATAAAGCCTCTCACGAAATTGACGGCATAATTGATATGATCAAGGCTCAGGGAGTTACAGAAAAGCAAAAAATTATTGAAGATGCAGGTAAAGTTGCGCAGAAAATGAAGGAAGACGCTCAGGCTCGCATTGATCAGGAGTTTAATAAGGCTTCTTACCAGCTTCGTTCCGAGGCGGTCTCGCTCTCCGTTTTGATGGCAGAAGAAATATTGAAAAAGAATATTACCGCTCAGGATCATGAGGTTATGGTCAAGGAATATATGGATAAGGTGGTGAACAAAAATTGATCAGCAATATTTCTAAACGTTATGCCCGGGCTTTTTTTGAAATTGCTACTGAAGGAAAGCAAATAGAGAAATATTATAGCGAGCTTAATCAATTTGCTTTAATTATTTCCCAGAATAAAGACTTGGGGAATTTTTTAGCAAATCCCGTTTTTGATCAAGAAAGCAAAAAGGGTGTAGTGGTAAACATTATAGGCAAATTAAAACTTTCCGTTATGACGGTCAATTTTTTGAAATTACTGGTCGATAAAAAAAGAATCGATGTTCTGTCGGATATCGTCTTTTTCTACAGGCAATTAATGGACGAATCACTCAAGAAAGTAAGAGTAAATTTAAAAACAGCATTTCCACTTTCGAGCGAAATGCAGAATTACATCACCTCGAGTCTGGAGAAAGTAACAGGCAAAAAAGTGGAAGTATCCGTGGAAAAAGACCCCGGTCTTTTAGGGGGCATAGTAATTGGTGTTGGCGATACTCTTTATGATGGCAGCATCAGAAACCAACTGAACAATATGAGGAATCTCTTAGGGGAGGCAAGATAAGGCATGGAAACAATCAAAGCGGAAGAAATTAGTCAAATTATTTCCGAGCAAATTAAAAGCTATGAGAAAAAACTGGATATAAGCGAAACAGGAACTGTGTTGTCCGTAGGCGATGGTATCGCCAGAGTTTACGGAGTGCAAAATGCAATGGCCATGGAACTTTTGGAATTTCCTGGCGGCATTTTGGGAATGGTTCTCAATTTAGAAGCCGACAACGTCGGTGTCGCGGTTTTAGGTGAAGTTACTCACATTAAAGAAGGCGACATTGTTAAAAGAACCGGTAAAATTGCACAGGTTCCCGTAGGTGAGGGATTGCTTGGTCGCATCATTGACGCGACGGGTAAACCCCTGGATGGCAAAGGTCCGATTGAAACTACTGAGTATCGCCGTATCGAAATGATCGCTCCTGGCGTTATCGAGCGTCAGCCGGTTAATGAGCCGATGTACACAGGACTTAAATCCATTGACGCTATGACGCCGATTGGCCGTGGACAGCGCGAATTGATTATCGGCGATCGCCAGATAGGTAAAACCGCAATTTGTGTTGATGCCATTATTCGACAGAAAGATACCGGTGTTAAGTGTATATATGTAGCCATCGGGCAGAAAAAATCTACAGTGGCACAGGTTGTGGAAAAACTAAAACAGCATGACGCCTTATCATATACTTGCGTTGTCGCCGGTTGCGCCAGTGACCCTGCCACGCTTCAATACATTGCCGCTTATGCCGGTTGCAGCATCGGTGAGTATTTCCGTGACCGCAGTCAGGACGCGTTGATTATTTATGATGATCTTTCCAAACAAGCTGTTGCCTACCGTCAGATTTCGCTGCTGCTGCGTCGCCCTCCCGGGCGTGAAGCTTTCCCCGGTGATATTTTTTATAACCATTCCCGATTGCTTGAACGTGCGGCACGCGTCAGCAAAGAACTTGGCGGTGGATCACTTACAGCTCTGCCGGTTATCGAAACGCAGGCCGGTGACGTTTCCGCTTATATTCCGACAAATGTTATTTCTATTACTGACGGCCAGGTTTATCTGGAGCCAAGCTTATTTTTCTCCGGTATTCGTCCGGCAATTAATGTTGGTTTGTCGGTTTCCCGCGTCGGTGGCGCCGCGCAAGTAAAGGCGATGAAGCAGGTTGCCGGAACTTTGAAACTTGATCTTGCTCAATATCGTGAGCTTGCCGCGTTTGCTCAATTTGGCAGCGATTTGGACAAATCTACTCAGGCACAGTTGAATCGCGGAGTGCGTCTGGTGGAATTATTAAAACAACCGCAGTTTATGCCGATGTCTCTGGCGCAGGAAATAGTGGTGCTGTTTGCTGGGACAAGAGGATTTATTGATAAATATGATGTGGAAAAAGTGCGCATATACGAAGAACAGCTTCTGAGTTTTGTGCAGAGTAAGCATCAGGATATAATGAAAGAAATTGATGACAAAAAAATTATTTCTCCGGATTTAGAAAAGAAGATGAAGGACGTCATGACGGAATTTGATTCTGTATTTGTTGCGGAGTAAGTAAAAAATAGTCAGTTGAGGAGATTTTTTAGTGGCCTCGGTTAAAGATATTAAAAGAAAAGTTGGCGCCGTTCATAAAACGAAGCAGATTACTCGTGCCATGAACATGGTCGCCGCTTCTAAATTCAAGGCATCACAATTAAAGATGCAAAATTTCCGTCCCTATGCCAGCAAGTTTATGGATGTGCTCAATAGCTTGGCTTTGCGCGTGGAGAGTATATCTCATCCGCTTCTGTCTGTTCGTGAACCTAAAAAGATCAGAGTGATTTGCATGACTTCCGATCGCGGTCTTTGCGGCGGGTTTAATACAAACCTGATTAAAGCAACAGAAAGGTTTCTGAGAGATAAAAGCAGCGAAGGCAAAGAGGTTGACATGGTTAGTGTTGGCCGTAAAGGCAGAGATTATTTCCGCAGAAAAGCCAATATTGTTCATCAACGGGTTGATACTTTAAATAAGTTTGATATGACGCTCGCTGTTGCCATTTCCAACGATGTAATTGCGCCGTTTATAGCCGAAGAGTACGACGAGCTTTATTTAATTTATAATCAATTTGTCAGTGTTGCCGTACAGCGTCCAACAGTAGTTAGATTATTTCCGTTGCCTTCCATTGGGCAAAACGTCGGGATTGATGCCGAAAAAAACATTGATTATGTTTATGAACCATCGGACGAAGTATTGTTGCAACGGCTTTTACCAATGTATGTGCATGTTCTGATATACCGTGCGCTTTTGGAGACGTCAGCGGGAGAAAATGGAGCGCGCATGGCGGCAATGGATAATGCAACCAGTAATTGTGAAGATTTAATCAGGACATTGACCCTTAAAATGAACAAAGCAAGACAAGCGGCGATTACGGCGGAACTGATGGATATTGTTGGTGGTACGGAAGCTCTGTCGAAGGGATAAAATCATTGCAGTATTTTCTGCAAATAAAAAATGTAATAAGACTATTGGTAAGGAGATAGTTATGAATATAGGAAAAATAGTTCAAGTTATCGGACCGGTTGTTGACGTGGCTTTTGAAGAGGGGAAATTACCCAGTATTCTTAATGCCATCTCCATAACCAACCCTGCTATCAATGATCAGCAGGACAACTTGATTGTTGAAGTCGCTCTGCATTTGGGAGACAATGTTGTGCGCTGCATCGCTATGGACATTACCGATGGTCTTGTACGTGGCATGACAGCTAAAGATACCGGTAACCCCATAATGGTGCCGGTCGGTAAAGCCTGTTTGGGGAGAATCCTCAATGTTGTCGGGCGTCCCGTGGATGGTCTAGGGCCAGTAAATGCAGAACACATGATGCCCATCCATCGTCTATCACCAACATTTTTGGAGCAGGATACATCAGTCCATGTTTTGGAAACAGGCGTTAAAGTTATTGATCTTCTGGTTCCTTTTCCCCGTGGCGGTAAAATGGGCATGTTCGGTGGAGCCGGTGTTGGCAAGACAGTTGTTATGATGGAAATGATTCATAATATTGCATTGCACCATGGCGGAATTTCGGTTTTTGCCGGTGTTGGTGAAAGAACACGTGAAGGGAACGATCTTTATCGTGAAATGCTGGATTCGGGCGTTATCAAGCAGGCAGCATTGATTTATGGTCAGATGACAGAACCGCCCGGAGCCAGAGCAAGAGTGGCGCTTACAGGGCTTGCAGCGGCAGAGTACTTCCGTGATGTTGAAGGTCAGGACGTGCTTTTATTTGTCGATAATATTTTCCGTTTTACCCAGGCAGGTTCGGAAGTTTCCGCATTGCTTGGACGTATGCCTTCAGCGGTTGGTTATCAGCCCACGCTGGCAACAGATCTGGGCGAATTGCAGGAACGCATCACCTCTACAACAAAAGGATCCATTACTGCTGTGCAATGTGTTTACGTGCCGGCGGATGATTTGACTGACCCTGCGCCCGCGACAACTTTTGCGCATCTCGATGGAACAGTCGTTTTGTCACGCCCCATCGCAGAACTTGGTATTTATCCAGCGGTTGATCCATTGGATTCAACTTCGCGCATTCTTGATCCCAACGTTTTGGGACAGGAGCATTATCAGGTTGCAAGACAAGTACAAGTTACCCTTCAGAAATACAGAGACCTGCAGGATATCATCGCTATTTTAGGTATGGATGAACTATCTGAAGCTGATAAGTTAACCGTAAGCAGGGCAAGAAAAATACAAAGATTCCTGTCACAGCCGTTTTTCGTGGCTGCTCAGTTCACAGGCACAGAAGGAAAATTTGTGTCCGTTGCCGATACAGTGAGAGGGTTCAAGGAAATATTAGAGGGCAAACATGATGATTTGCCCGAACAGTCATTCTTTATGGTGGGTGGTATCGAAGAAGCGGTGGAAAAGGCAAGAGTACTTACCCAATAAGTGAGGAAGTAAATGTCAGATGAATTATTGCTCGAAATTGTGACACCGGAGAAAATGGCATTCTCCGGTAACGTGGAAGAGGTAACCATTCCGGGGACGGAAGGTGAATTTGGTGTTCTGCGTGGTCACGAAGCGCTTTTGAGCTCAATCGAAATTGGTGAGTTGAATTTTACCAGAGATGGTAAAAAGACTTATTACGCGGTTAATACCGGATACGGGGAAGTAACCTCTAATAAAGTTACCATTTTAATCGAAACTGCCGAAAGATCAGATAGTATTGATAAAGATAGGGCGCGTAAGGCTAAGGAAGGCGCTGAGGCACGTTTGGCTCAGTTAGCCAAGGAAGACAATGAATATAAAGAAGTCCAGCTGGCACTGCTTCGCTCCATAGCCCGCATAAGTGTCGCTGAAAAATAGCGGATAATATTTTTCTAGGCGGAAATATCAATTATTTCAAAATTCCGTGTGCCACCTGGTGTTTTAACAATTATTTCAGCGCCGATGCCATTTCCAATCAATGCTCTGCCTATAGGAGATGTTACGGAGATGGTATTTTTATTAATATCCGATTCCAAAGGGCCTACCAGCTGATATTTAATTTCTTCGCCGTTATCTGTATCGGTTAGTGTAACAAAGCAGCCGAAAACTACCTTGTCGCTAGTTATTCCCTTTAGTTCAATAATATTTGACAGCGCGAGATTATTTTCCAATTCTTGAACTTTACCATAGAGATACGATTGTCTCTCCTTGGCTGCGGTATATTCGGCATTTTCAGAAAGATCTCCGTGCGCGCGGGCAATTTCAATATCGCGGACATTCTCAGGAATTGAAATGTTTTTCAATGTCTCTAAATCCTTCTTCAACTTTTCAAATCCATTTTTGGTAATAGGTATCTTGTCCATTATAACTCCAGATTTATGTTGTGTACTGACGAGATCTTTTTCAAAAATAACATGCGATAAAATTGTTTTGATTTTATTTAATAGAGAATATGAACCCTGTCAAGAAACATTTACGAGTGGCCGTCCAAGTTGTATTGTCACTTTTATTATGCTATTTCATAATTTACATTTAAACAATAGTAAGAAAGGTAAATTAAATAAATAATGTTCGATAAATTTGATCGCGAAATTAATTACCTGCGTGTTTCTATAACAGATAGATGCAATTTGCACTGCAATTATTGCCGTCCCAAAGAAGGAATATCCCTGAAAGGACATGCTGATATTCTTCGGTATGAAGAGATAATTCGCATAGTTTCCATAGCCGTAAAGCTGGGATTGATAAAAGTTAGAATAACAGGTGGCGAGCCTTTGGTGCGAAGAGGATTTATTGAGTTTATCGCCGCGCTTAAAAATATTAACGGCTTGCAGGACATCAGTCTGACAACTAACGGCATTCTTTTGGAGCAATATGCGCAGGACATTTTTGATGCAGGTATACACCGTATCAACATCAGCCTCGATTCGCTCAACAAAGAAAAATATTTTCAAATAACCAACGGTGGAAGCTTGGATGCAGTTTTACGGGGAATTGCCAAAGCAGAACAAATCGGCTTTTCCCCGATAAAAATTAACGCTGTTGCCATCAAAGGGTTCAATGATGATGAAGTGCTGGACTTTGCAAAATTAGCTGTGGATAAGCCATTTCAAGTGCGATTTATTGAGCTAATGCCCATGGGGCAGTCTAATGGTTATGGTGAAGACTATTTGCCCATGAGTCAGTTAATACAGAAGATCAGCGCCAAATATGAGTTGGAGCAATTAAAGGTGAAAGAAAGCAAATCAGCCGGTCCTGCGACAATCTTCAGGATTAAAGGAGGGCTGGGAGAACTTGGTTTTATTAATCCTGTAAGCAGTCATTTTTGCTCGACCTGCAATCGTCTACGCCTGACTGCTGATGGCAGATTGCGGGCATGCTTGCTTAAAGAGGAGGAGATTGATCTGAAAAAAGAACTCTCGGAGAATTGCAGCGATGCCGTCTTGGAAAGTCTTATTCGCGAAGCAATATTATTAAAGCCAAAGCATCATGACCTGGATTGTTCTGATCGGCATCTTAAGAAATGTCATAGAGATATGTCTGAAATTGGCGGTTGATACCCCTTCGCTTTCTTTGGCTAACTTTGTTGGCTTCGTCGTCGGTTTCCTCAGCGTATAACCTGAAGGTCACGCGTGTAAAATACGCTTCCGGTACCTCCTTCTTGCCGCAGCTAGTGCAGGATAATTCGGCTTGCTAATTTCAATGCACTTCGTTTTTGAAATTGGAGCCTCATTACCGCCTCGTTATCCTTTGAAATCGAAAGGGTATGAAAGCATTAATCAAGCAGATACTTTTTTGAAGAAATAAGGTATAGTTTGCCATCATCATCAAGGAAGCGGCAAAATGGATATAGATCAAAAAGAAGCTGCATTATCGGATAAGCGCCTGGAAACAGTTTACGGTCGCTACATTTTTTCCAGGCAAAAAGAGCTGATTCTAGATTTAGTAGCTCCCCGCACCGGGGAAAGAGTACTCGGTGTTGATTGTGGTACAGGTAATTATTTGCAGCCTTTCCGGGGAAAAGGATGTGCTGTGACAGGTATTGATTCTTCCGCTGAAATGCTCAAAATTGCGCGCGATAAGCTTGGGGCAGGTACGGAATTGATCACAGGCAAAGCTGATGACCTCCCGTTTTCTGACAACGAGTTTGATATTGTAACCTTGATTACGTCTCTGGAGTTTTCCGCTAATCCTCAAAGGGCTTTGGCGGAAGCTATCCGAGTTTGCCGTGGCCGTGTTTTTATCGGGTTCTTGAATAACTACTGCCTTGCCGGTACTCAGCAAAGCTTGAAGGAGCTTTTTGGCCTTTCTCTTAATTCCAATATCAGATTTTTCAGCCATGAAGAAATTAAATCAATGGTGAATGCTCTGATTGGCTCACCTTACATTTCGCGGGGGAGTGTCATCTATTTCCCCGCTGGTATTTATGGCATTTTTAGCGAACTCGATGAACTCTTCCCACTTCGGAAAAATCCCTTTGGTGCTTTTGCCGGTTTGATATTTCCTGTAAAATACACTTATCGGACAGTACAAAGTCCTATTATGGAATCATATAAGCTTCAATCTGAATCCCGGAGGGCTGCTCCAGAAGCAATTCGTGGAATGTTAAAGGAGCTAAGTAAATGATCAGTGAGGCAATGCTCTATGATAAGCTTGCGGATCAGATCGTGCATTGCAACTTATGTGCGCATCGATGCACCATCAATCCGGGCAGGCGGGGCATTTGCGGTGTTCGGGAAAACAAGGGTGGGGTTTTTTATTCACTTGTTTATGGCACGCTGATTGCCGAGAACATTGATCCTATAGAAAAAAAACCTTTTTTCCATGTCTATCCTGCTTCCCGATCATATTCGATAGCTGCCGTCGGCTGTAATTTCAGTTGTGAGTTTTGTCAAAATCATGAAATTTCGCAAATGCCGCGTTCCACTCTTATGATCATGGGGGAGGATATTTCCTGTGCGGAAATAGTGGGACGGGCTAAAAATAGTGGATCAAAAACAATTGCTTATACCTATACCGAGCCTACGGTTTATTTTGAATTGGCTTATGAAACAGCAATTCTTGCCAGTAAAGAAGGCTTAAAAAATGTATTTGTCACTAATGGCTTTATGACAAAAGAGGCAATGGAAACAATTGCGCCGTATTTGGCCGCGGCCAATGTGGATTTGAAATCTATGAGAGATGATTTTTATCAAAAGCAGTGCGGGGCAAGGCTAGGACCGGTTTTGGAAACACTTGCAAAAATGAAGCAAATGGGAATCTGGCTGGAAATAACCACCTTGCTTATTCCCGGCCTCAACGACAGTGATCAGGAACTTCAAACTATAGCACAGTTTATTGCTAGTTTGGGGGTAGAAACTCCCTGGCATATCAGCCGTTTTCATCCACAATTTAAAATGCGCGGTGTACCGGTAACCCCGCTGAGCTCATTGCATCGGGCTGCGGAAATAGGGAAAAAGCAAGGCCTGAAGTATGTCTATAGCGGCAATGTTCCGGGAGACGAGGGCGAGAATACTTATTGTTCAAATTGTCGTCATCGCGTAATTGAGCGCCATGGTTTTAATGTCTTCGGCACTAATCTTAATGGTAATAAATGTTTGAAATGCGGAACAGAATTGGAAGGTATTATTTAGTGAGACTCGAATTTCAGAAACGCAGTGAACTGAAATTTGTTAGACTCACTTATCCCGCGCAGAGACTGTGTGGTAATCTTTAATGGATGGAATGTAATGTAGGCCGGGTCTAACCTAAAGGTCAAGCGTCCTACAATCGCACGTTCGCAAGGACAAAAACAATTGCGACACAGCCTCGCAGCGGAGGTTTAATCCATGTGATTAACAACTTCCTGATATCCACACACCGGCAACCTTGAAGAAATTGCTGGACTTCAATCCAAAGCATTGATATTTTTTCCTCAACAACTGTGATATGAATTCTTTGTTATATGAGTTGCTGGGCAAACTGGTGAATAGCCGAAAAAATGTGACACCGGTGGAAAACTCAGACAACAACCGTCAACCTAAATATAGGTATAATCATTGAGCATGGCACACAAACTTGTGTTTCCAGGAGAAACCACATGAACCAGATGAGATTTTTTACGTGTATATTATTAATTACGTTATTCAGCTTTTTTATTGCAGGCGAGAGTCTGGCCTCTGAAAAGACTCTGGCTACAGAAAATGTGACCAAAGGAGAGCAAGAGAAGGTTGCCAGTGAAGAGGCTTTAATCAAAGAAAAATACGCAAATGCGATTCGTACTTCATCAGGCCTGATGTATATTATCTTGAAGAAAGGAAATGGTGCAACACCGACTAGCGGAGCGCTCGTAGAGGCTCATTATACCGGTAGGTTACTTGATGGAACTAAGTTTGACAGCTCTGTTGATCGGGGAAAACCATTCCTGTTTATGGTCGGGAGAGGTGAAGTAATCAAAGGTTGGGATGAGGTTTTTCTTTCAATGAAAAAGGGAGAAAAACGTATTCTTATCGTACCACCTGGTCTGGGTTATGGCGATAAGGGTATGGGACCAATTCCACCTAATAAAACTTTGATTTTTGAAGTGGAACTTATTGATTTTCTCAAATAAATCCGCAGCAGGAAACTCTTGCTGGTTCTCATCATTCATTGTTACTGTATCTCGAAATTTTTCTACGGGTTTGTTACTCTCTTTCGAAAAGTAAACTCCACTTCAATTTAGAATTGAAAACATTTAGTTGTAAGTGCCTTTGGCTAACAATGCCTTTCTAATATCAGTAAAACGTCAACCTTGCTGAAAATGCTTGCTTTCAAGTAGCCATCAGTATCTGATTAGCCAAAATATCCCTAGTTTACATTATAATTGCCGTTAAAGACAAAGGAACTTCCCCGAAACAAGCTGCGTGGAATAAGACCAGCAGAGATTAAAGCCTGTCGGCAGATAGCGCCGCAGTTCGCATTTTGCATCCTAACTGACTTGACATAAGAACCAAACTATTATAGATGAAAAACGAACAAGTAATGTTTTTAAATTTGGTGAATTCTTGCAACAAGGATTGAGCATCATAGTGTGGTCTGATTAACTCGAATATGCAAAAAGATATTGTATCTCCGGTTTCTCCCCATTACATTTAGTCGAAAAATCAAAGCATTACTTTTAGTAACTGTATATTATCAGCTACGAAGTCACATAGCAAAGTTTTGCTTTGGCTATTAAAGATAGGAGAAAAAAAGGAGGTTAAAGTACATGAGTTCATTTCAGTATAACCAAGAAGCAGTAAATAATCTCAAGATTGAAGACACAAGCATCCTCGACAGACTAGTGGACTTCGAATCAGCAAGGGAGGCCCACCTCAAGAAGGAACACGCAAAAGTTGATAAGCGGATGTCTCTCAAAGATGCGATTTCAACCTTTGTGGCTGATGGCGACGTCATAACGGATGCGGGCTTTGCCTATGTCAGGACGCCACACCAGGCCTATTGGGAGATAATGCGCCAGGGTAAGAAAAACCTGCAGTGCATAGGAGCACCGAACACCAACCACAGCTTCATGATCTTCAACAACAACGTCGATTACTCACACAACTCATACGTTGGAGCAGAAATGCGTGGTATTGACCGCAATTATGATCGTATGCTCAGGGAAGGCAGGGTAAAGATCCTTTCAGAATGGAGTCATGGTGGTGTTGCGCTGGGGCTCAAGGCGGCTCAGCTCGGTGCACCCGGTATCTTCAGCAAACAGATGCTTGGCTCAGATATCATCAAATATAATCCCTACACAAAGGTAGTGCAAAATCCCATGAGATCCGATCCCGATCCGGTTCTTTTCGTCCCTGCGCTGTATCCGGATGTCTCAATTATTCACTGCCAGGTTGCAGACAAATACGGTAATGCGTACATCTATGGCCCTACTGTTAATGACGTGGCCACAGCTGCAGCTGCACGTAAGCTAATTATCACTGCCGAAGAGATCGTACCTGAATCCGAAATCCGCAATAGAAAGGGAACAGTCATCCCTTTCTTTTATGCTGACGCCGTAGTGGAACTGCCTTTCGGAGCAGTTCCCGGAAATATGCCCGGTTACTACTACTGGTCCCGCCAATGGTGGGAAAAAATGCTCAGATTTGGGTGTTCCAGCAACGAAAATTTCAAGATATTTTTTGATGAATGGGTTTTCGGTTGTAAGGACCAGTTCGAGTTTGTGGACAAACTGGGCGGAGCAAAGTGGATCGCAGAAGCGAGAATTCAGACCAAAGCGGCCGAGGGCGATCACGAAGACATTGACTTTTCATACGAAGAATTTACCCTGACACATGATTCCGGTCTTTATTATTGATAAGGGAGGACACCATGAAAGACTTAAACGCACCTGCAAACCCACTGGAGCTGCTCGCATACATTATTGCAAAGCAGATCCACAATCATAAAATCGTCTATATCGGCACCGGAATACCCATGGTTGCGGCAATCCTGGCAAAGAGGACTCATGCACCTGACATTACCATGGTCTATGAATCAGGCGGTCAGGATCCTATAGAAGGGGATATGCCCTGGTCTGTGGGCTGCCCGTTCACGTGGCGTAAAGCCCCGGCAGTAATGGAAATGGCCTATTCATTTGCCCAGTGCTACAATGGCTATATTGACATGGGCTTTTTAGGTTTTGCCCAGGTAGACATGTACGGCAATGTAAATACTCACCAGATCGGTACCGACCTGCTGCACCCCAAAGTCCGCATGACCGGTTCAGGCGGCAATAACGATCTTGCATCACTCTCCGAGAACATGATCCTTGTTGGCGTACAGACACCGGACAAGTTCGTCAAAAACGTTGATTTTATGACTTCAGTCGGCCATCTTAGGGGAGGGGAAACTCGCAAAGAGGCCGGCCTGATTGGCAAGGGGCCTTCAATGGTAATATCACAATGCGGCGAGTTCGACTTTGAACCGGTAACAAAGCGCATGAGAGTAAAATCATTGTTGCCCGGATGGACATTTGACTTTACTCAGCAGTTCACCGGATTTGAGTTACTCAAGCCAGAGGGAGAGATACCTCAGACAGATGTAATCCCGGAAGACATACTGAAGCTTCTCAGGACAGAGGTGGATCCAAGAGGAGTATTTACCACCATGCCGACTGCCTGATTGTCAGCAAACAACAAGGAGTGCCCATAAACTACGGGCACTCCTTAATTATTCAAATCAAACAAACGTGTCTATATTATCTTGAAAAACAAGGATAAAGATCCGCCTACAGGATGTTGCTTGTTTTTTGCGGGCAGAAAGAAGAACATATGCAGTACAAACATTTGTTTTCAGAAGGACGGATCGGCAAAGTGACCTTGCGAAACCGAGTGGTTTTGCCTCCCCTGGAAGTGGGCATGGCCAATTTTGACGGTACACCCTCGGAGCAACTCATCGACTATTATGAATGCAGGGCGAAAAACGGATTGGGGTTGCTGATTACAGGCATCACGCGCGTTAATGAGCACCACGGTGCAGGTCTGCCTCGCCAATTGTCCATGACAAGCGACCGCCACATCAAACCTTTTGCCCGTATGGTTGAGCGCCTGCATACCCACGGCACCAAAGTTTTTTGCCAGTTGCATCATCCCGGTCGCCAAAGCAATTCGCTCATGATCGGTCCCTGGCCATTGAGGGTACTGATCGGCAGCATCTGGCCCGGCTTTTGGAAGTTATTCTTCAAGTTGGTACCAACATTTCAGAAGCTTGCCCGAACAGGGCTTGTTCCATCTGTAGTTGCGCCATCAGCCGTGGCCTGCGAATATTCCAGGCAGAAAACCCGTGCTCTCTCAAAACGGGAAGTCAAAGGCCTGATTAAGAACTTTATTTCAGCCGCCCGCCGCGTTCAGCTTGCAGCAGGCGACGGCGTCGAATTGCACGCCGCTCACGGCTATCTCATCCAGCAGTTTCTCAGCCCCCATACCAACCGGCGCACAGACGATTATGGCGGGTCACTTGAAAACCGCATGCGCTTTCTTTTGGAAATCATCAGTGGCATCCGCAACCAGTGCGGGCAGGATTTTCCAATAATCGTACGTCTGGCTGTGGACGAATACTACCGCTGCATCGGTAAGCCTGGACAGGGCATTGAACTTGCACAAGGTGTGGAAATTGCCAAGCGCCTGGAACAAGCCGGTGTTGACGCAATTGATGTCTCCTCAGCCAATTACGAAACCATGAACTACTGGCTTGAGCCCATCTCTTACGAACCGGGATGGCGCAAAGATCTGGCCAAAGCCGTTAAAGACCAGGTCAATATTCCCGTCCTTGCCGCAAACGTTATCCGCAGTCCTGAACAGGCTGAGGCCCAGCTGCGCGAAGGATACCAGGATTTTGTTTGCCTGGGACGCCCGCACCTGGCTGATCCGGCCTGGTCCAGAAAGGTCAGTGAGGATTGTGAGCAGGACATTAAGCGCTGCATCAGCTGCCTGTGGTGCTTTGAATCATTTCTGACCAATGCTGCGAAGGGCGAGCCGCTCGAATGCGCCGTCAATCCTCGCGTTGGTCGAGAACGAGAGACTGCCCAACCTCTGAAAAACGGTGCCGGCAGAGTGGTCGCGATCATCGGAGCAGGGCCTGCCGGACTTTCGGCAGCCGAGATTTCCGGCTTACGCGGCTTTCAACCAATTCTCTTTGAAAAGAATGCCTTTGTGGGCGGTCAACTACAGTTGGCCAACAAGCCTCCCAAAAAAGAAAAGATCAATTGGTGCTTCACCGACTTGTATCATGCAGCCGTGAAAAACGGCGCCGAGGTCAGGTTCAATACCGAAGCAACGCTTGCATCCATTAAGGCTCTTAATCCCTACGCCATCATTGTGGCAACGGGTGGCAACGCCATCACCCCGCCCATCGAGGGTGTCAAGCAACCAAACGTTTGCACGGTTACCGAGATACTAGACGGTACCGTCAAACTTACAGGGAAAAGGGTAGCCATCATTGGTTCGGGGATGACCGGCCTCGAAACCGCGGAAAAATTAGCCGAGGACGGCAACCGCATTCTTATCGTAGAGATGATGGATAAGATCGGTCCAGACGCGCATTCCCAGCACTTGGACGACGTTCTCCCGCGGCTCAAGTCGTACCATGCCGATTTCATTACCAGCCATAAACTGGTCAAGATCACCATCGATGGTATTATCCTTGAAAGTACCACCAACGGCCAGTTCAGAGAAGAGAAGGCCGATTATGTTGTCCTCTCCGTAGGCGTGCGCAGCAACGATAAACTCGCGAAAGAACTGGGGCCGCACTTTGCCAGGCTTTATACCATTGGCGATGCCCGTAAGATCGGCCGTATCGCCCAAGCCGTGCGTGATGGCTTTTACACTGCCTGGAATCTGATTTAGCGTAAAAAAAGTCTAAACAACGTGATTAACGAAATCGCGGTTAATAGGGAAAAGTCAAAAAAGATCAAATCACTATATATTGTGGTGTGATTCTTTCTTTTATACATTTTGTTGTATTTTTTGTATATTTCTTCTTTACAAAGGAAAGTTCTTTTGTTAGGATTCTGCAAATTTAAACGCAGGCGTTAAAAACACTTATGAAATTAAAGAGATTGGAAATATCCGGTTTCAAATCGTTCCGCGACAAGGTCGTCCTTGATTTTTCTGAAGGCGTTACGGCTATTGTCGGACCGAACGGTTGTGGTAAATCTAATGTTGTGGATGCCATACGCTGGGTAATGGGTGAACAGAGGGTTAAGGCTCTGCGTGGCAAGAAAATGGATGACGTTGTTTTTAACGGCAGTCAGGACGCGGCAGCGGTGAGCATGGCCGATGTCACCATGACGCTGGAAGGAGATGATAGAAGCTTTCCCGGAAATTACGTGGAACTTGCGGAAGTATCGGTATCCCGTAAAGTTATACGAGATGGTGATAGCGAATATTACATAAATCGCGTTCCCTGCCGCCTTTTGGATGTTAAAGAATTTTTCATGGGTACGGGTGTTGGAGCCCGCACTTACTCACTTGTCGAGCAGGGATCAGTAGCAAATCTTGTCGAAGCCAAGCCCGAAGACCGACGGTTATTCATTGAGGATGCCGCCGGTGTTTCCAAATACAAAAGCCGCAAGGATGCTGCTGTCCGCAAGATGGAAGCAACCAAGCAGAATATTCTGCGCCTCAATGACATCAACAAAGAGGTAAAATCGCAGCTTAACGCCATTTCCAGACAAGCCAAGCGTGCCGAGCAGTACAAAGAAATAAAGCAGCGCATGAGAGAAACGGAATTGACTCTAGCTCTCGATGGCTACAATGAGCTTAAAGAAAAAGGAACATCGCTGCAAGCAAATCGCTCTGCAATGCAAGAGCGTGAGGACGGCGTGCGGGCAAATCTAGAGGCTAAAGAATCGGCGATGGAGGAGATGAAAGCGAAGCTCATGGAGAATGATGAACTAATCAGCAAAAGTCATCAGGAGCTCTATGAAGTTAAGAATTCCATTAATATCAAAGAAAATAATATTGAGTTTTCCGGTCGCCAGATGACTGATTCAGCCGAGCGCAAGCAAAAGAATCTGGCGGAAATTGATTCGATACAGGCGAAAAAATCGGATTTAATTGTTGAAGTTGAAACCCTGCAAAAAAATGCCACGGAAGCCTACAGCAAGACCTCCGCGCTTAAGGAAGAACTTGAAGAAGGCGGGCAAAAGGTTCAGGCACTGCTTGTTGCCGACAAAGAAATAAACGGCCAATTGGAAGAAAAGAGAATCCATTACATGGATGTTATGAATGAAAAGGCAAGGTTAAGCAACTTGATTTCCAGTCTGGCCAAAAGCATTGAGGATTTAAAGAAACGCGAGGAAAGAGAAAATTACGAAATTGAAGAAGACAAAAAGAGGCTGACGGAACTCACTTCCAAATTGCAGACATTAAATGAAGGACAGGCAGCAGAAGCTGAAGAGCTGGCCGATCTTTTGGAAAAAAGGGAAGCAATTACCGCTGAATTTGAGCAGGCCAAAACAGACTTGCAGTTGATCGAAGAAAGAATCACGCAAATTAAAGAAGAGTCCGGCAGCAAATCATCGCGCATGCAATCGCTTGCGGAATTTCAGGAAGCTTATAAATGGTCCAATGAAGGTGTGAAGAAGGTTATTGAAACGCAGGAAGGTCCGGACAAATTCTACGGCGTTGTTGCTGACCATATCAATGTTCCTCGCGAGTATGAGGCCGCCGTGGAAGCGGTTTTGGGTGACAAACTGCAATATGTCGTCGTCAAAAATCAGGAAGAAGGCGTGCGCGCAATTGACTATTTGAAGAACTTCCAGTTGGGCAGAGGCAGCTTTGTTCCTTTTGAATTGCGTGGAAATTATGCCGAAACATACAGCGCCGGGCATCTGCAGGACGCGGAACCATTACTGCAGAAAGTAGTGGTCAAAGAAGATTTTCGACAAATTGCCGATTGTCTTTTAGGTGATGTTTTATTAACTCCGACAATTGAAACCGGCATCACGCTTTGGAAGCAAAATGGTTTTCGGGGAACTTTTGTTACCCGGGAAGGCGATATTATCAGTCCGCATGGCGTATTGACCGGCGGCAGCGGATCGGCAGTAGAAAAGAGTCTGCTTGCCACTAAAAGAGAGATTGTGGAACTGGGAGACGAAGTAACCGCTCTGTCTTCTGAATTAGAAGATCAGCAAAGTAGAAAGAAAAAACTTGTCTCGGCAATTTCCGGCTGGGATGAAGAGCTAAGCCAGATAAAGAATCGAAGCCACAAACTGGAAATTGACATTAACGGCAGGAAAAAAGATCTGGAACGTTTTGAAGATGAAGCCGGCAGATTAAAGCAAAGAATAACAGTTCTGGAATTCAACCGGCAAAACATAAAGACGGAAGAAGCGGAAGCTCAGGATAGACTGGGCAAAATCCGGATAGACGTTTTGCAAAAAGAGGAAGATGAGAAAGTACTCAACGCGGATATTTCTGTACTTAACGCGCAGAGGGACCAATCGAGAAACTCAATTGATGAGCAGGAACGCCAATTAACAGGTAAAAAAGTCCTTCTGGCTGCTCTTGCAGAGAAAAAAGAAGCTGACCTGCGCACAATTTCACGTCTGCAAAACGACAGCAGCCTCATTGAAAATGAAGTTAAGGTTAAAGTCGAAGAAATTGCTGCTTGCGAAAAGCAGCTTGCTGAGCTGGCTTTGACGATTGAAACCGAAAAGACATTTTTGCAGCAACTCTACCAGGATTGTGCTAAATGTGAGACTGCGTTAACGGAGGTTAAAGCCAAGCAGAACCAGGAAGATGGTCAGCTGAAAGCACAGGAAAATGAAATAAGGGATGTGAAAAAGAAACTCGATGAATTACGGCATGAAATAACCGAGTTGGAAATTCAATACAGGGAAGCAATCTTAAATAGCGATAACCTGAAAAGAGCAGTTGTAGAAAAGCACAACATTGACCTCGATAGTGCTGTCTCTGCTGCTGCCAAGCTCGATGACGAGAAAATCGAAGAATTAAGCGGACTTTTGGCGAAAGATAAGCAGGCAATTGATAGTTTCGGCGATGTGAATTTACTTGCCCTCAATGAATATGAAGAGCTCGATAAACGACATCAATTCTTAACCGAGCAGCTAACCGATTTGAACGCGTCGCTTGCTTCATTGCAGCGAACAATCACGCGAATCAATAAAATTTCCCGCACGAGATTTGCCGAAACATTCGCCGCAGTGAACGAGTGCTTTAAGGAAGTATTTACTCACGTTTTTCCTGGTGGCAGAGGAGAGTTGCAGTTAACGGATGAAAATGATCTGCTCGAAACAGGGGTGGATATTGACATCCAAATCCCTGGCAAAAGGGCGCAAAGTGTCAGTTTACTCTCCGGCGGTGAAAAGTCACTTGCCGCCATCGCTCTCATATTTGCTATCCTTATGTATCGTCCTTCACCATTTTTGATA
>JBAXON010000031.1:0-18811 GCA_037133255.1 Deltaproteobacteria bacterium | reverse complement strand
ATGTGCTAATGGGTGAGGATGTGCTTACCGGGAGGAAAATAGTGAGCGGGGCAGTTATCATTGTCGGCGGTGGCACCGTGGGTTGCGAAATTGCGGAATTTCTGATTAGTAAGGGTGTGGGAGATGTGACGGTTGTGGAGATGCTTAAACGCATTGCGGCTACCTTGACACCCACCTATCGCCCCTTTTTCCTGGCGCGATTAAAAAAAGACGGGGTGAAGTTTGAAGCAGAGACAACCGTAACCAGAATTACAGGTAAGGGTGTAGATGTCATGAAAAATGGAACCGCCGGATTTCTCCATGGGCACACGGTGGTCATAGCGGCAGGCTACAAGGCGGATCCAAAAAAGATCGAGCAATTTCAGGGAAGTGCTGCCGAGATTTATTGTGTGGGTGATTGTGTCCATGCCCGCATGATCAAGGACGCCATCGAAGAAGGCTTCAACATAGGAAAATCGATTTAGAAACATTCTCGTAAAACTCCAATTCTAAAAGCAAATAAACCAGCGCATGCCGTGCCGCATCTGTCATTGCGAGCCGACTCTCAGTCGGCGTGGCAATCTCATAAGGACTTACCCGGCGCGGGCATCTCATAAGCCCTGATAGTATAGGGATTGCCACGTCGTCCAAGGGACGCCTCGCAATGACAAACGAAGATTGCGACACGGCCTCCACATCCGGAATTACAAAATGGATGGTTTCCCTCTTTTCCCCCTTCAGCATTCGACATTGAATATTCATCTTTTCTTCCGCTTTTTTGTCGGTAGTCCTCTTTCGGACACCCCCAAAAATACCATTTGTCCCGTTTAGGACAGCATGTCCCGTACGGGACAGCGTTATCTACCTCTAAAAAACGCTATCCCTGATATTACACGGTTTTTACCTATGGCACAGTATAAGCACTATACCTGTTAAAAGGGGTTATTTTGCGTCTTTTTGTCCCTAACGGGACACCCTAACAAAGTACGAGGAGGATTTTCATGTCCCAGGATTCTGTAGAGCGTTTATTGGACCGTTTGCTTACCGATGTCAGTTTTCGCGCCAATGCCGCTCAGTCGCTGGAAAATATTTGCCGTCAGGAAGGATACAGCCTGACGGAAGGAGAATTGAGCCTTGTGGCACGAATTGATACCGGCTTTTTTAAAATGGTCGCCGATTTTCTCGATTCCGGCCTGTGCCGCGCCGCGAAGCGGGGGAAGATAAATCCCCAAACCAAAAGCAGGCTGTAGGATAGGATCATCAATGACAAATCGCATTATAAAATTTACTTGCCGGTTGTTTTTACCGGCAAAACGAAACGGATTTAAGGAGAAGTAATATGAACAAAACATACCGGTTGATCTGGAGCAAAGCCAAAAAGGCTTTGATTGTCGTATCAGAAATCGTGACGGGCAAAGGCGGGCCATCCAAAGTCAAAACGGCCGCCGCCGTCATTACCATTATTTTGCTGCTTACGGCAGGCGGGGCCTATGCCCTGCCCAAAGACGGGCAGGTGGCGGCAGGACAGGTCACCATCAGTACACCCACAGCCACGCAGATGAACATCAAGCAGGGGACAAACCAGGCGATTATCAACTGGAACTCGTTTGGTATCGGCAAAGGTGAGGCGGTAAATATTGCCCAGCCGACAAGCCAGTCCACCCTGCTCAACCGTGTTATCGGGAATAATCCTTCTTACATCTTCGGCGCGCTCAATGCCAACGGCCGGGTATTTCTGGTCAATCCGGGCGGGGTACTTTTTGCCCCCGGTGCCAGCGTCAATGTCGGCGGCCTGGTTGCCTCCAGCCTAAATATTAAAGACAGCGATTTTCTTGCCGGAAAATACTCATTCTACAAAGACGGTGTTGCCGGATCGGTAGTCAATCAGGGTAATATCTCCGGCGGTTTCGTGGCCCTTTTGGGCAGCTCGGTGGAAAACGCCGGAAACATTGTTACCAGCAAAGGCACAACCGGACTTACGGCAGGTGACGAAATTACGCTTGGTTTTGACCCCAACGGCCTGATGGCAATCAAGGTGGATAAGGCGGCCTATCAGGCCCAGGTCGCTAACAGCGGCGTGATCGAGGCCGACGGCGGTACCGTGGTGATGACCGCAAGCGCCGCTGATGCCCTGCTTTCCACAGTAGTCAATAACAGCGGTATTGTCCGCGCCCGCAGCATGGTGGAACGTAATGGCGAGATTGTAATTGAAGGGGGCGCAAGCGGAGTTGTCGAAAACAGCGGCACGCTGGATGTCTCGTCTGCCAATGGGCAAGCTGGCCGCATTGTTGTTGCCGGCGAAAATGTCCTGATAAAAAGCGGCGCTCACCTGAGAGCCTCAGGCGCAACCGGCGGGGGCGAAGTGCTGGTTGGGGGAAGCTGGCAAGGTGGAGACGATAGCATCCGCCAGGCGACAAGTTCTGTTGTTGAACAAGGGGCGCTATTGGAAGCCAGCGCCACCGATACCGGCAATGGCGGCACGGTGGTGCTTTGGTCAGATGTGAAGAATCCGTTATCTGTTACCCGCGCCTACGGGAAATTTGAAGCCAGGGGCGGGGCGAACAGCGGCGATGGCGGGAGGATTGAGACGTCTGGCTATCAGGTCATGATTGGTGATGCAATCGCAGTTGACACCTTTGCCCAAAACGGAAAAAGGGGGCAGTGGCTGATTGACCCTTATGACATCAGCATCGCAGCAAGTGGCGGTAATATTACAGGCACAACTATAGGGAATGCTCTTAACTCCTCAAATGTCACCATTGATACAACGTACAGTACCTATGGCACAGGAAGCAATGCTTCCGGCACCGGTTATTCTGCTACCCCATCGTCTGGTAATGGTGATATCACGGTAGGCGATAGCATAACCAAGGCAAGCGGTGGCGAAGCGACGCTGACACTGAAGGCCACCCGCCACATCGTGCTGGGAAGCGGAGCTGCTATCAGCAACAACTCAAACGACGGCGGACTTAATCTGCAATTGTGGGCCGATCTTGGCAACTTAGGCGGGATCATTCAGGTCGCGAGTCCAAGTATCATAACTAAGGGTGGCTGGCTCAAGTTCGGCGACTCCAGCAGCGCTAAAGGAGGTGACGTTTTTTTCAACGGCACCGATGCACAAAACATCTCGACTGCCGGTGGGAATATAAATATGTATGGCGAAACCATCATCGGCAATACTTCTGGTATCTTGTTCAACACGGGTGGCGGGAATATCACCTTCGGGGGGCTGCTGAACTCGGGAAACAGGTATGAGTTTGTCGAGGGTGTCAGCGGTGCGGGGACCTGGGATCTCGCCAGAACGGCTGCCCAGAGCGGAACCCATGGTTCGGCCGTAGGCGACAGCTACCTCGTTACCATCACCTCCCGGCTTGAAAACGCCATGGCCGGACTGGCTGCCACCTACAAGGGCGCGTGGATCGGCGCCTATCGGCCGGATTATAATACTGGCGCCTGGGTATGGGCCGATGGTCCCGAAGCCGGCAAGCAGTTTTTTCTGCAAGGCGACACGCATAAAGACACCAATTCATCAGGCGGAAGCATGAACGGATCGGTCGCTACAGGCTATTTCGCGAACTTTGGTTCGGGCGAACCCAATGGTGGTTATAGTAGCGCAGGTGAGACCGTGGGCCAGTTTTTCGGTACGGCAGGACAGTGGAATGATTTGATTGCGTCGACAACATACAAGGCGCAGACAGCGAAGGGAACGTACGACGTTCTCGGTTATGTCAAGGAAACCAACTTGGCCGCTTCCCCACTGACCATCAACGTCGGAACCGGCACCGTCACCTTCGCAGGCGCGGTGGGCGGCAGTAAAGCATTGAAGTCGCTGAACGTAACTTCAACAAATGCCAGCGGTATTGCCATCAACGGCGGCGCAGTGAACACTGAAGGCGATCAGGTTTTTCTGGGAAATACGCAGCTTGGAGCCAACACCACGGTAGCCAGTAGCAGTGGTGGAATAGGTTTTCGTGGCGCGGTTGATGGCGCTAAAGATCTGACGGCCAATCTAGGCAGCAGCGGTCGCCTCGTGTTCAACGATACGGTCGGTGGTACAACGCCGCTTGCGAGTATCACTGTCGGCGCTCTGGGACAGACATACATCAATGCGGATATCACAACTACCGGCAGTCAAAACTATAACAACGCAGTCCTGTTCGGGTCCGTCGGTCCACCACAGTTTGTCAATGGTGATTTTGAAACGGATGCTGTCGGCAGCTCAACTATTACCGGGTGGAACATCTATAACTCGCCGGTAAGTCTTGGAGTCGATGCGATCGGTGGTTTTACATCCCCGGTTGACTTAACCTATCCAGCCCATACGCAAACCAGCTGCAATCTTGCGACCGGTGTCGGCTGTGACGCGAAGCCAAGCGGGACTTACACAACGCTGATTAACCAGGATTCAGACCCGCTAAACACAACGAAATCAGTCGTGATGAATTCGTCAGTTACTTGTGCTAGCGGATATTGTATTGTGCGAGGCCCACTTGTCGTCAGCACTGGCACAGTCTCGCTTATCCCGGGGGATGCGGTCAGTTTTCAATGGAAGGCGGCGGGGGGGTCGGATGCCTATGATGTTTACGGTTATCTGCTCAACACTTCCAGCGGGTCGAGCGTCCCGCTGCTCAACCAGACCGGGGCAAGCGCCAGTGTCACTCAACCCTGGAACACAGCGACGACAACCATCGGGTCTTCGACGCCTGCAGGTGATTACAAGTTTGTCTTCGTGTCAGGTTCGTGGGATGCAACCGGTGGAAAGGCACTTGGGGCTCAACTCTTTATTGACAGTGTAGCAACAGTCTCTGCCGGGAGCAGCACCCTGTTTGGCAATACGGCCTGTACCGACTGTACGGCGAAAGGCTCATCAGTGAATTTTACAGGCGGGGTTAGCCTGGCCAGTGCCGCGACCACCATCGACAACACCTCAGCCAGCGCTATGTCAGGAGTCGTCAGTGGCGCCGGGTCCCTGACCAAAGCCGGCAGCGGCACCCTGACCCTTTCGGGTGCCAACACCTATACCGGCGGCACCACCATCAGCGCCGGTACCCTGAGTGTGGGCACCATCGGCAACGGCGGCGTGGCAGGCAATCTTGGCGCTGCCACCAATGCGGCAGCCAACCTCGTGCTGGGCGGTGGCACGCTGCAATACACTGGTTTGACAGCATCGACCGATCGCAACTTTAACTTGATCGCAGGGACAAATTCGGCAATTGACGTGACAACAAACAATCTGACGCTGGCTGGTGCAAGTACAGACACCACCGGAGCACTGACCAAAACCGGCGCAGGTACCCTGACCCTTTCGGGCGCCAATACCTATACCGGCACGACCACGGTAAGCGCCGGCACGTTGACAGTTGGCAACAATTCGGCACTTGGCACCAACACGACCACCGTCAGTTCCGGCGGTGCCCTCAATCTTAGCGGCTATACCTTCAGCAACGCCTTGAGTCTCGCCGGTACCGGCGTCAGCGGCAGCGGCGCCCTCTACAGCAACACGGCGGCCACCGCCTCGGGCAATATCACGCTGGACGATGCCACAACGATCATTAACAATGGCGCGCTAACGCTCGGCGGCACAATCAATGGATCTCAGGCGCTGACCATTGGCGGTACCGGTGCAATAACTCTCAACGGAATCGTCGGCGGCACGACTGCACTTACCGGCCTGACGATCGGCAGCCCTGCCAGCCGAAAGAGCACCTCGCTCGGTGCCAGCATCACCGCAACCGGCGACATCAGCTTTAACGGTGACATTACCCTTGGTCAGGATTTGACCATCCAGAGTGGTGTCATCAATACATATAATACTTATACAGACTTTACCGTACCAACAGGCGTGACATCGCTAACAGCAACCCTGGTAGGCGGTGCCGGCGGCAAAGGTGGAAATGATGGCAGTAATACAGGCGGTGGCACAGGCGCAGTGGGCAGCCTCACAGCATCTTTCAGTGTAGCCGCTCTGCAACATCTATACTTTGCTCCTGGTGCAGGGGGGAATGCGGGTGGAAACAGCGTAACTAATGCCGGTGGTGCCTCAGGTGGAACAAATACTTTTAACCTGGCTGGTGGCGGTGAGGGTGGGGACACAGGTCCTACCGGCACTTCAGGCGGTGGCGGTGGCGGTGGTGCCGCTACGATACTTAGCTTATCAGCCAGCCCTACTTTGAGTTCACAGCTATTGATGGCGGGTGGTGGCGGCGCTGGCGGTGGCTCCGGCAACAACACTGCCTGTCCTGGAGTATGCTATGGACAGAGTGGCGCCAACTATCTTAGTGAGGGTATATTTGCAGGTCAGGCAGGTTATAATTCCGGAAACCAGGCGTCGCCCATAGCCGATGGCGGCGCTTCCGGGGGCGGTGGTGGTGGCCTTAGAGGTGGTGTGTCGAACCCATCCGTTTTTTACGTCAATGAATGGACTGGACGTGGCGGAAATAGCGGCTCCAGTGGTGCGGCTAATTCCTTCTCGACAACATCGCTTAGCACATCCACCATGTCAAGAAGTAACGGTGCGAGTGGATATGCCACGATCAGCTACGGTGGCGGTACGATCTCCATTGCAGGTACTGTTAATGGTTCCAAGAACCTGACAATTAATTCACCCAGTGTCTCAATGAGCGGTGCTGCTGGAGGCTCTACTGCGCTGGCATCGCTAAATGTGACGGGCTCAACAGGCATAACACTGGGCGGTGGATCCGTTACAACATTCGGCGCTCAAGCTTATAATGGGCCCGTGACCCTTAATGCAAACGACACGACGCTGACAACAACCGGCAACGGCTCTGTTACCTTGGGGGCCGATGTAATCAAAGGAACCGGTGCTGGCAATCTGATAGTGAATTCTGGTAGTGGCGCAGTTTCAGCCAATGGGCAGATGGGCACCAATGCCAGCGCCATAGGTGCGCTGGCGATCACCAGCACGGGATCGACAACTTTTGCAGGCAAGGTTTATGCCGGTTCTGTGGCTAAATCCGGAACCGGCGCCACCTACATTAACGGTGGTTTGGTTCAAACAAGCGGCGCGCAGATATACTCTGACGTAGTAGATTTAGGGGGCGCCACCGAACTTTCAAGTACCAGCAGTGGCGATGTCACGATCAATGGCAAGATTTCCAATAGCACCCAAAATGCCCTTACCATCACCGCCAGTGGAGGCGGTGTTGCCCTAAACGGTAACCTGTCGATTGGCACCAATGCATACAGCCCCACTCCGATTGGTGATATTTCCATTACTGCAACAGGTGGCAGTGTGAGTTTGGGCAGTTCTGTTTCTCCAATTTCTGTATACGCAAAAAGCCTGGAAGTTACCGCCGGTTCGGTTAATGCTTATGGCAGCACTACCAGCTTCACGTGCAATGGTTCTTCTGTTTCGGGTATTTGCTTGACCGGAAGCACAAACCTTAATCTTGCTAGTGCCAGTTCTTTCAATGGTGTATTGTCAGGCCCTACATCGCTTACCAAACTTGGTCTGGGCACCCTGACCCTTTCCGGCGCCAACACCTATACCGGCACGACCACGGTAAGCGCCGGCACGTTAGCCCTCACCGTCAACAATGCCCTCGGTACGACTGCCGGCAGCACTACGGTGGCAAGCGGTGCGACGCTGGATTTGAAAAACGTGAGCTACGCAACAGCCGAGGGATTGACTCTCAACGGCGGCACACTTAAGACCAGCACCGGCACGAGCAGCTTCGCCGGGGCAATAACGCTTAGCGCCAACTCGGCAATCGAAGTTAACGGCACGCAGCTTACACTAGCAGGTGTGGTCAACGCCGCCGGTTTCCAGACCACACTTACCGGCAGCGGCACCAATCTGTTGAACAACGCAAGCAACAATTTCGCCACGGTGCTAATGTCCAATGCGGGCACGGTGTCGCTGGTCGATACCAATGCCCTTGTTCTGGGAGCTTCAACCATTAGCGGTAACCTGACAGTGCAGACTGGCGGTTCTCTGACGCAGACGGGAGCCCTGGCTGTCACCGGCACAACCGGCATCACCTCTGGGGCCAACAACATCACTCTTGATAATGCTTCCAACAATTTTGGCGGCGCGGTAACCGTGGTTTCGGGTAAAAATATCAGCATTTTGGACAGTAACGCCATGTCCCTCGGTGCGGTCGCCTCCACCGGCACGGTTGATTTCGCAACCCTGGCTGGCAACCTGACATTATCGGGTAATATTGCCACCAACGATACCTCGGTAAACGCAATCAAATTGAACGCCGGAAAAAACAGTGCGGCAGGAACCTCCGCCGGCGGTGACATAACCGTCAGTGGAGGTGCAGTAAGTACCGGCACAGACGGAATTGTCACACTTTATTCCGGCAGCGTTACAGGCAGCGCAGGATTGACGGCGCTGGTGGGATCAGGCAGCAACCATTTCCGCTATAACAGCGACGAAACCGATTCCCATTTTTCCACACTGCTGGCTTCCGGGAAAAATGCAATCTATCGCGAACAGCCAGTACTCTCGGTAACGCCGAGCAACCAGACAATTACCTACGGAGATGCCACCCCTTCCTTTACCGCAAGCTATGGCGGTTATGTCAACGGTGACACCTCAGGTGGAACGCTCACGGGCACGGCAATTTGGACAGTGGCCGGCAGCAAATCAACTGCCCTCAATTATATCGCTGGTAGCCATGATGTGAGTTATGCCAATGGTCTTGTAAGTTCTCTTGGCTATGGTTTTGCAGATAAAACAGCGAGCAGCAATGAGTTGACCATCACCAAAGCCGACTTGACCGTAACCGGTCTCACCGCAAACGGCAAAATCTATAACGCAAATACAACTGCAACCCTAGGCGGCACAGCAGCAGTCACCGCTCTTGGCGACGATGTCGTTACTTTGGGCGGCATCGCCAGTGGCACGTTTGCTACTAAAACCGTCGGCGAAGGCAAGGCAGTCACCGTAACCGGCAAGACTCTGACCGGCAGCAACGACGACGGCAACTACAATCTTATTCAGCAGACCGGCTTAACCGCCAACATCACCAAAGCGCAGTTGACGACAACCGGCGCTGTCGCCCAGAACAAAGTTTATGACGCCACGACGGCGGCAACGATCAACGGTGAAACCTTGAGTGGCATACTACTTACAGACAGCGTAAACGTTTCCGGCAACGGCACCTTTGCCGATAAGAACGCCGGCAACGCAAAAGCTGTAACCGCCGCACTGATATTGGGCAGCACCGATGCTGGCAATTACACACTAACCCAGCCGACTGGCTTAACAGCCAACATCACCAAGGCTCCGCTAACCATCACCGCTGTAACCAACACCAAAGTTTACGATGCTTTCGTTACCGCAGCGGCAATCCCGACAGTTTCCGGCATTCAGGGTAGTACCGATAGCGTTACCGGCCTGTTTGAAATCTATGCCGACAAGAATGCAACAACCGGCAAAACCTTGAACGTATCCGCCTACAACGTCAACGACAACAACAGCGGCAACAACTACAGTGTCAGCACCGTTGCCAACAACACCGGCGTCGTGACCAAAGCGCCGCTGACCATCACCGCTGTAACCAACACCAAAGTTTACGATGCTTTCGTTACCGCAGCGGCAATCCCGACGGTTTACGGCATCCAGGGCAGCACCGACACCGTTACCGGCCTGGCTGAAGTCTATGCCGACAAGTACGTCGCCACCGGAAAAGCATTGAGCGTATCTGCCTACATCGTCAACGACGACAACAGCGGCAACAACTACTTAGTGACTCTGGCAGGCAACGACAACAGCAGCATTACCCGTCGTCCTGTGACCGTCACCGCCGATGCCAAAGAGAAATACGTTGGGCAGGTTGATCCGGCTTTTACCTATCAGTCAGAAACAGTTTTGACAGGTCGTGGTCTGCTCTCCGGTGAGACTCTCTTTGGAGATCTGACCCGTGTCGCTGGAGAGGCAAGAAGTACCTATCCGATTCAGCAGGGCACAGTTGATAACGCAACGAACGATAATTACGATGTTGCCTTTGTATCTGCCAACTTGACGGTTAAGAGCATAGCAACACCGGATCTTATTCATTCAACTATGCCGATGCCTGCGCCACAATTAATCACGACTGCTCCTGCGCAGCCGCCATCATTGCCGAATTTTTACGCAGTCGGTACTTCAGCGGATGGTTCTTTGGCAATGGCTACTCCGCCTAGCGGTGCTTCAGCCGGTGGGCCGTTCGCAAGTGAAACAGACGCTGGCGGAACACCGACCGGCGCAGCTTCAGCGAGTGGAACCGTCACCGGTGGGACATTTGCCGGTAGTACAGACACAGGAACAGGCACAGGTGGAATTTCAACTAGCGGCGCTTCAGCCGGTGGGCCGTTCGCAAGTGGAACAGACGCTGGCGGAACACCGACAGGCGAAGCTTCAACGAATGGAACCGTCACTGGCGGGACATTTGCCGATGGTACAGGTACAGGTGGAATTTCAACTAGCGGCGCTTCAAGCGGTGGGACGTTAGCAAGTAGCGCTAGCGGAACATCGCGTAGCGGCAGTTCAACGTCAACCTCGGCGCCTGGTGGCAAATCTGTCACCGGTGGATTTACCGAGGCAAAACCTCTTATCATTGCGCCACTGGCAGCAGGGACAGCTTTTAGCTATCCGATCCCGGGAAACACATTCAGCCACGTCAACGCCAAAGCGGTCGTTACCCTCGTAGCTCGCATGGCTGACGGCTCTCCGCTTCCGGCATGGATGCATTTTGATCCTGCCAACAAGGTGGTAACGGGTACACCACCCAAAGGTGTGGCGGGTGAATTCCAGATCAAAATTACTGCCAGAGATCAGTTTGGCGGCGGGGCGCAGACTTCGCTTAAAATAACTGTCGGGGGATAACCGGAGGAATATATTTAAAATGATTTATTTGAAATGGTTTGACAATTACCAGTATTGTTTATAAAGTAGCGTAACGAGGTGTTACCAATGACCTTACTATCAAAAATACTTCTGATCGCGGCTATTATTGCTATATCCGTTAGCGCCTTTGCCGCTGACCGGTCCGACTCCGGTAGCCTGTTGCGGGAAAGCGCGCCACCGCAATCGATGAAACCGCAGCAGCAATTGCCGAAGATTGCGCCTCAACAGCAGCAGAAAGAGACCGTAACTGACGGAGTGCGCGTCAAAGTAAGCGGCTTTACCTTTATCGGTAATACGATCTTTACCCGCGAGGAGCTGACAGCGCTGATGTCCGGCTACATCGGCAAAGAGCTGACTCTGGCGGAACTTACCAATGCCGCCGCAACCATCACCAACGCCTACCGCGCAAAAGGATACTTCCTTGCTTCGGCGCATATTCCGCCACAAACCATCAAATCCGAGGCTTCTATTATCATCGAAATTATCGAAGGGGTGCTGGAAGGAGTGCGACTGGAGACCAAACCGCCTGAAACGCGGACACCACACAGCCTGCTGCAGCGCTATGTCGCCCGGGTACCGACAGGAAAACCGGCCGATGAGGAGGCGCTCAGTGATATGGTGATGCGGATAAACGAGATCCCCGGCATCAATTCACGCATCCTCCTGGAGCCTGGCAGTCAGCCGGGAACGACAAAGGCGGTATTGGAAGTAACGGAAGGAAAACCCTATAGTTTTGCCCTGGATACCGATAACCACGGCAGCTACTCAACCGGCTATTACCGTGCAGGCGCAAGCATGGAACTCTACTCGCCGCTACGCATGGGCGATCTGTTCTCCCTGCGGGCGCAGACCTCTTTCAGTGGTAAGACGCAGTCCGCCCTGGCCGGGTATTCTCTGCCGATCTTCGGCAGCGGCGCCAGGCTTGGCCTGAACTACAGCTTCGTCATCTACAAGCTTGGGGAATCCTTTGAAGATCTCGATGCCAGCGGCGAAGCCCACAACTTCACCCTTACTCTTACCCAGCCTTTGGTACGCTCAAGAAATCTGATCCTCAACTTTTCCCTGGCCGGAGATGGAAAAATACTGGATGACCGGACAGGAAGCGCCGGCCAGAAAAACCAGCGCCACACGGTGGCAGGGCAGGCAGGAATCAGCGGAATTGAAATGGATACTTTGCTTGGTGCAGGTTCAACCTCCTTCTCTCTTAACTACGTAGGCGGGTATCTCAACATTGACGACGAAACGACACTGGACAATGATCAATCGTCCTACGGCCTGCATACAAATGGCGGCTACAGCAAGCTTTCTCTGAGCCTGTCGCGAAACCAGAGCCTCTACAAAAGCCTCTCTCTTTACACCGGCATCAGCGGCCAGTGGGCAAGCACCAACCTCGACAGCGCCGAACAGTTCTCCCTTGGCGGCCCCAGCGGAGTGCGTGCTTTTCCGGTCAGTGAAGGAAGCGGCGATAAGGGATTTGTCAGCACGGCGGAGCTACGGTATCTTATCAGCAGCCTTGGGCCAATCCCCGGTAGTCTTCAGCTTGCCGCATTTGTTGATCATGGCTATGTCGTTGTGCATACCAATCCGCTTGATCCGGACAATAGCCGCAGCCTCACCGGCATCGGTTTTGGTGTAAGCTGGTTCGATGAGGGAGGATTCAGCATCCGCACCAGCACTGCCTGGCGCACGGGAGGAGACGCCACCGGCAAGAGTGCTATGGAGGCGCCTACTGTATATTTACAGGCGATGAAGCGGTTTTAAAATTGAAGTGGAGTTTATCTACGTAGGATTTGACTTAAAAGGAAGGTGAAAAATGAGCGAAAATAAGACCCTACCGTTATTTTATCAAAAACCTGTCGCCCTCAACAGCGAAATCCATAAAACCGCAACCATCGCCCCCAGCCCCGGCAAGTTGGCCTTTGCCGCCGGGGCCCACAGTGTCATTCTGGCCGGCGTCGAGTTTGCTGAAGCCTGCCGCGAATTTCCGATTATTTTTACTTCTGCCGACAATGGACGGATTATCCCGGTGGCGCTTCTGGGCATAACGGCTAATGAAAACCTGTTTGTGAACGAGGCGGGAGAATGGCGGGGAAACTATATCCCGGCGTATATCCGCCGCTACCCTTTTATTAACACCGAGGATGACAATCAGAAATTGGTGGTCTGTGTGGATGAAGCTTACGACGGCTTTAATGTCCCGGGCGGGCAGCCGCTTTTTGAAAACAATGAGCCTTCACCCTATCTGAAAAATGCCATGGCGCTTCTTGAAGATTACTACGGGCAGATGAAGAGCACCGAGGCCTTCGGTCAGCAGCTGAATAAGTTAGGTCTGTTCAAGCCGCTGGATGCCAATATCAATCTCAACGACGGACGCACGTTTAATCTGACGGGACTGTTGGTTGTCGATGAGCAGAAGCTGCAGCAACTCAAAAAGAATGCGGTTGATGCGCTGTTTCGCTCGGGCGGTTTGGCGCTGGTTTACGCACACCTGCTTTCGCTCGGCAACCTGACACGATTGATGGCCATGAAAGCCGGCCGGTAAGAAGTACAATCAAATCCTGCAATATTCAAAAGTTCCTCTTTAGCTACTTTATAGCATTTCGCTTTCAAGGTTCCGGCTCCGACGAGTTCGGGGCACCCATTCTCGCCGGAACCTTGAGCATTTAGCGCTTCATGAAATGCACAAAATCTCAAACTAGACGAAAAGGTAGGACTTCAAACCGTAATAAACACAATTAAATCCTGACGATAAACATCGGTACCACACATTTTGCGGTCAATATTTCCTTGACATAAAAGTGGCTTTCTTATAGTTTTCCCTTGGCATTCGTTATCACAGCAAGGTTAAAAAAAGACCAAACAATAATAAACTTTAATTTAAGCATTACGTAACATTACACCAATCACATATCTATAATCATAAAAAATAAGGAATAACATGAAAATAACCATAATCAGCGGAAGCCCAAAAGGGGAGAAAAGTGTAACACTTCAATATTTACTGTATATTCAGAAGCATTATCCTCAATATACATATGAGACATTTCATGTGGGGGAAAAAATAAAATCTATCGAAAAGGCTAAAAATAAGTTTGATGAAATAATAGAGAGCGTAAAAACTTCGGATGCGGTATTCTGGATAACTCCAATATTCTATTTCCTTATCCCGTCACAGCTTAAGCGTTTTATTGAACTTATCCATGAAAATAATGCAGCAGAAGCTTTCCAGGATAAGTATGCCGCTGCAGTTTCCACATCAATCCGTTTTTTCGATACCACTGCACATAACTACCTGCATGCGGTTTGCAATGATCTGAAAATGAAATATGTCAATTTCAATTCACTTGACATGTGGGATATTTTTTCCGGATCAAAACGTAAGCAGCTGCGTCTTTTTGCAGAAAACTTTTTCTCAATCGTAGAAAAAAAAGAATCGGTTTCGATTCAGTACCCCCCTTTAACGACAGAAAAAATTAAAGATTATAATCCCGGTGATGTTAAATCGAAAGTAGATAACTCAGATAAAAAAATAGTAATACTTGCCGATGGTTATGATAAGAAAACAAATCTTGGAAAAATGATATCCCGCTTTTCAGACTCTTTTACAAATAATATTCAGATAGTCGATATCAATGAATTAGATATGAAAGGGGGATGCCTCAGCTGTGTGAAATGCGGATATGACAATCAATGCGTCTATACTGATGGTTTCACGGATTTTTGGAAAAGCACAATGAAAAGTGCCGATATCATTATCTTTGCCGGAGAGATAAAAGATCGATATCTCTCCGCACAATTTAAAATGGTTTTTGACAGAAGCTTTTTTATGAATCATACACCATTTCTCGTCGGCAAGCAGATGGGATTTATTATATCCGGACCATTCGGCCAGATAGCTAATCTTAATTATCTTTTTTCCGCTTATGTTGAAATTCAAATGTCAAACTTGCTCGATTTCATTACAGATGAATATGAAGACTCTAAATCAATTGACCGACTTATTGACATCATGGCGGATCGTTCTGTAACTTACAGCAATCAGGGATACATCAGACCGCACACCTTTTACTATGAGGGTGGAATGAAAATTTTTAGAGATGATGTCTATGGCCGTCTACGCTTTACATGTCAGGCCGACCACCGGTGGTATAAAGCTAATGGAATTTATGATACATTTCCTCAGAAAAATAAATTCGTAAAAAAGATGAATCGCAAGTTTATGTTTCTTACGCGTTTTAAGAATATACGGGAAAAAGTTTATAGAGAAGTAAACAATGAAATGCTCCGTCCGATTCATGCTATTGCGATGGATCCTGATAAATAGTATTTTACTATAATAAATTGCCCTGATTTAATAAGTCAATAAAGAATATCTGTCTCGCCCTGTGGCGGGACGGATACTTTTTTACCCTCGGTTAAAAAATAATTCAGTAATTGTTTTTGTACTCACTGCTTCCTGAAATATAGCATCAAGCAATTTTATCAAATATACTCCACTTCAACTCGAAATAAATAATGTTGATTCCTCCACGAGTATGATATGCATCAACCAACTTCATGAGGAAGTTGTGGGCACCTGATATATGGCTGAAATAATGTGATACCACCAGAAAACATATGGCAAAAGTAGAAAACAAATGACAACCTAAATACTGGGTGAAACCGATCTAGTCGACTCAAAATAAAATTGAGCAGGCACGGAGAAAATTGTGAGGTACCGCATTGCATTTAAAAAACGTAACCCTTAACCCGGAAAAATATCCCACTCAAGACAGCTATCCTTTTTGCCTGCCTATTTTACAAAACACGAAGAAGGTTATTTTGGAGAAACCTGTTACGTTATTTGTTGGCGAAAACGGAACCGGTAAATCAACGCTTCTGGAAGCTATGGCTATCGCCTGCGGCATTCATATCTGGAGAAACACGGAAAGAAGCCGACCCGGATATAATCCTTATGAAGACAGACTTCACCAGTATATTTCTGTGGAATGGGAAAATGGCCGTGTTCCTGGATCATTCTTTGGTTCTAAAATATTTCAGCACTTTGCTGAATTATTAGATGAATGGGCAGCGGCAGATCTCGGCCAACTGCATTGTTTCGGCGGCAAATCTTTAACTACTCAATCGCATGGACAATCGCTGATGTCATTTTTCCGCAGCCGCTATCAAATTAAAGGTCTTTATCTTCTGGACGAGCCGGAAACTGCACTTTCACCAAAAACTCAAATAGAAATGCTTGCTCTAATCCGGAATATGATTGGTGATGGACACGCCCAGTTTATCATCGCCACCCACTCCCCGATATTACTTGCCTGCCCAAATGCTACTATTTATTCATTTGATCAGCCTATCGTTTTACCCGTTACTTATGAAGAAACTGATCATTACCGGATTTATAAAAGTTTTCTCACAGACAGAAGTACATATTTGCAAAGCAATAGTATGAAATGAGCTGCCAAACAGATGTATGGCTTTCCCGCCTTAAACCAGCGCATACCACTAATAATATTGCTATTCACTCTTCCATCCGTTTTGACCTTTCAACAAGATGATACAATTTAAACCAAAATATAATCTAAGCTAATCATGCTTGCCCACGTATAGCTTCCTCTTCTAAGGAAGATGTCAAGTATTTTCCTAGTAAAGATCTCTAAAGCTGAAAATGGTTGTGGTGGGACTTCCCTTATTTCCTTTTCACCTAACCTCTTTTATTCTGCGGACCTTCTATGCCCAACTTACCTTATGCAGGACGAAAAGGGTGGTGGAAGTTGACCAAGCTGAATCGTGCAAGCCCTATAGCCTACGAAGACATGCGGTCCTTCCTTCCACCACAACCACGTTTTATTTTATGCGGCTGCCAAAGCAACGGGTGCCAGATCTTCAAATCCCCGCTTATCCCGCAACAGCGCAAAAATCACTTTGATCAGCTTGATAACCACTGCACATAGCATCTCTTTTCTCCTGGGATGCTGACCAAATCTGTTCTTTGTTTCTAATTTTCGTAGATAATACTCTTGGAAATATTTACTCAGAACCACCACTCTCATGCTCATAAAGAAAAGATACTTCCGCAATAGCCACCGCCCCTTTTTGGAGATGAACCTACGTCCGATCCGAGATCCTGAATCACTCTCCTGTGGATCGTATCCAGCATACTTCACAAGCTGGCGGGCATTGTGGAAATTAACAGGATCCCCTATTTCTCCTAAAAACACTGCCGCAGAAAGGGGGCCTATGCCTGGAATGCTCATAAGGTAGGGAGCAGATGGAATCTCCTTCAACATGCGCTTCAACTGCATATCTATATTTTTGAGCGTCATGACTGTCCTCTTCACTTCCTCCAGGCACATTTCTATCCGATACCGGTCAGCACCGCCAATCTGCTTTACTCCAATACTATTTTGAGCTGCATCACAGAGTGCTTTTGCCTTTTGGGCAGATCCTGCCTTCTTTCGTGAACTTTGTGCAATCAATTCCTTAAGAGTAGATTCCTTCATCAATAGCACATCCTGTGGGAATGGGCTCTGTTCAAGGATAGCCCATAAGCTTCGTGATCCCATTGACCAGAACATCTCATGCAGTTCGGGAAAATAGTCGTCTAGGGCTGCATGCAAGGAGTTTTTTGCACTTACGCTGTATCGAAGGAGTCTCTCTCGTGCTTTTGATAATGTCCGCAGCTGTCTTAATGGTCCATCTTCGATAACCGTGTCAATATATTTGCCCTCTCTGGTAATATTCGCTATGGTCAATGCGTCCCTCCGGTCGCTCTTTGCAGAGGAGCTCTCATCTATCTCCCGATGATGCTTCAGCGCAGTAGTCCGCACAAACCGCACCTCATAACCATGATCTTTTGCAAAATAGGCAAGCTTCCTCCAGTAATGACCTGTCGGTTCCATCCCGATGAGAACATCTTTCAGATGATGTTTAGCCTTCAGCCCTTCTATCAGATTTATACACTCCTCAAATCCTTCTCGGCTGTTATACAACTTCGGACAACTGTTTAAAACGTTGCCATCCTTGTCCATAAATCCCACCGCGTTGAATGCTTTGCCAATATCCACCCCAACTATAAGGGTCGATTTCTTAATCCTTTGACGCTTTGCTACTTGCCTGCTATAATCTCTTTGCGACATGGTCTTTTCTCCTTTCAGTTATTGTTGTTTTGGCTATTCAACTTTAACAGATCGAAAATACCATGTCCGCTACTATCTTCCTTATAGTAAGCTGAAGTAAAGCATCCAATAATTTTGATAGGCATCCATCCTTTCAATCGAAAATAACCAAAAAACTGCTGAATTCAAAATTAAAATAGGTTATAAGTTTTCAGGCACGCAAATAAGCATTTTAAATCATCAAGGAATAATGTCATGAAAATAGTAAGTTTGGAAGATGTATCAAAAGAAGGGGATAAGTTTATAGAGGTAAAAAAACAAGCTGTGCTATTCCTGGTGCTCTTTGGGTTAAATATAAAACCTATGAACTTGAACAGGTAAAACAGGTAAACCATGTATCTCTCAACGGTCTAATAGTAGCCTTATTAATTGAAAAATTAAAACCATATTAGGATGCTTATTGCCATTAATTCTTAAAGTAATCCTTCCGGCACATGGGGTATCCATAATGGAAGAAAAAGACAAAGGAAAGGAGAGTAAAAAGAATAGGTGAGCAGAGGGAAGATCAAAGGGAAGATCCGAGAAGGGTTATGGTTAACTCTGACGAGGAGTTAGTAGTGGCTCTAAAAAAAATAAATGAAACCCTCAAAGTAAAAGAAGCGCCAAAATTAGAAAGAAAGATTATTCGTAAATAAGGAAAGGAAAGGAAAGACCACGCTTTGCTTTGGATAAATTGGTGCTGAAAACAATCTGAGCAAAGTGTATAAACCAGATTATAATTCGGTCTGATTAAAGAACCTAATAGTAGGATTTCACAAAAAATATTGGGGACGGTTCTATTAAATTGGCAACATCAGCTATC
>JBAXON010000030.1:0-18975 GCA_037133255.1 Deltaproteobacteria bacterium | reverse complement strand
GCGTATTATCAGATGGGTGAAACTTTCCTAAAGCAGAAACTTTATTTCGTACGCCTTCATCTCTACCTATTCGTGGATATCCCAAACTTTCCCAATTTTCATGAGGAAGGGGGAAATGCTGCCTCAAATTTGGCAAAGAATTATGCGCTTTCAGTGGAAGCTCGCATTTCAATAAGGCAATGTCGTATTGCTCACCAAACTCGATAATTTCAGAAACAATGCTTGAACAGAGCTTACCAGTATCGTCTTTTAAATCAGGCCATTCTATCGTAATATACCATAAATCATCTTGACACACAAAATTCTTCCTCATATAGTTTGATCGAAAAACCGAGGCAGTGGGAAAGGATTGATTATGTCAGCAGCAAACAAAACAAATCGCGCTTCCGCAGAAGCAAGCGTCCGGATGTCCCTTCAGGAAAAGGCCGCAATCGACAAAATGTTTTCTCTGTATGTCAACAAAGGGCAGGTAAATTACCTGAAGGCAGGGCATCTGGATGTTCTTGAGCACGATCGCAACGGAATCCGTTTTCAAGACCCTGTATCTGGCAAAATAATGATTGACTGCTTCTCGTCGGCAGGTTCGTTCAATGTCGGGCGACAAAATCCGGCGATGTTGAAGGCGTTAAGCGAAGCCGCCGATAGCCTCGATATGGGAAGTTTTAATCTGACGTCGCGCTACAAAACAGCACTGGCGAAAGAACTCGCGGCAATCGCGCCCGGTGACATGAACCGCGTCTTGTTCGCGGCGGGTGGTGGAGATGCCATTGACTGCGCGATTAAACTTGCCCTTGGAGCGACTGGACGCAAAGAAATTATTTCAACGATCAAAGCATATCACGGGCATACCGGCTTTGCGCTTTCCGCCAACGGGAAGGAGCATTACCGCAAATATTTTGAACCACTCATGCCCTCCTTCAGTTTCGTGCCGTTTAATGATCTCGATGCCATGAAGAAGGCCGTCACTAATAATACCGCCGCAGTCATTCTCGAACCGGTACAGGGTGAAGCTGGCATATTCGTGGCAACCGACGCCTACCTGAAGGGACTCCGTGAGATCTGCAATGAAAAAGGTGCACTGCTCATCCTAGATGAGATCCAGACAGGTTTCGGCAGAACCGGCAAGATGTTTGCCGCCGAACATTCCGGTGTCGTGGCCGATATCATGACCATCGGAAAATCTCTCTCCGGCGGACTCTTCCCCAATGCGGCTGTGATCTACCGCGATGTTGATATTCTCAATGGCTATATCAGGAAGAATCCAGGATTTCACGCCCCTTACGTGGGCGGGTCTGATCTCGCCTGTTGCGTATCCCTTAGTGTCATTGAATATATTCAAAAGGAAAACCTCTGTGCCAATTCCAGGCTGATGGGAGAAAAGCTGAAGCAGGCGCTCCTTGAACTAAAGAAGGAGAACGAAAAGATCATTCGGGAAGTGAGGGGCATCGGCCTGATGATCGGCATCGAATATATTCACGAATTTATGGGCCCCATGATGACCGACGCGCTTGCCCAAAACGGAGTGTTTGCAGTCTATTCTGGTAACGCGCCTCAGGTGATGCGTTTCATGCTCCCCATAGTCGCAAGCGAAAAAGACGTTGATGAGGTGATTCTCGCTGTGAGGAATTCTGTAAAATCAATGAAGATGCTGCTTCCACTCGCGCTGCCCGCCGCAAAGATTCCCGGTGTCCTGAAGCTCCTCAATAACGAGGCAGTCCAAACTGTAGTTTTCAACTGGATTCGATCAGCAGAAGACCTTTACAATAAAATTTTTAAAAAGAACGGGGAACACCACAATGGATAAAAATGTTAATGCGAACGATGTTTTTAGTGATTTGAACAGATATTGTAACCCCGCACAAATGGATGCCATGAAAGCGCGTGGCCAGAACATCATCGAGGACAAAAGAGAAGGGGCCTTTCTGTTTGATTGCAATGGGACTAAGTATATCGACTGCACCTCGTCTTCATCAATCTACAACCTCGGCAGACGGCAACCTGAACTTGCCGCTGAACTGAAAAAAGCCATGTATGAAACCGACCAGGGCAACTTCCCTCTTCTCTCTTCCGAAAAAGCGCTCCTAGCAAAAAAAATTGCCGGGTTCGTCGGCGGCAGCTTGGCATGCAGCATGTTCAGCGTTGTGCGCGGGGAGAGCATGGATTTCGCCTGCAAGCTCGCACGAGGATACACAGGCAGAAAAGAGCTTTGCGCGGTAAGCGGGTCGTGGTTCGGACATACCGGGTTTTCGATGAGCCTGGCAGAGAGAAGGGATAAAAATGATTTCGGCACGCTCATGCCCGGATGTGTAATCATCCCCTTTGGCGATCTGGACGCGGCGGAAAAGGCGATCAGTAAGCAGACGGCAGCGGTGATGCTTGAACCACTTCAGGTAGAAAACCACTGCCTGGCGGCAACTGATGAATATCTGCGAGGATTGAAGCGACTCTGCACAAAAAAAGGCGCGCTCCTTGTTTTTGACGAGACGCAATCCGGTTTGGGAAGGTGCGGAAAGAAATTTTTCTATGAATATTCTGGAGTCGAACCCGATGTGCTGATCATTGGAGAAGCTCTCGGCGGCGGTATGTTTCCCATCGCCGCAACAGTATTCACCGCCAAGGCGAACAAGTTTATGAACGCGCATCCGCTCATTCACCTGTCAACATTCGGAGGATCAGACCTCGGATGTCGAGTGGGGATCAAGGCACTGGAAATTTACGAAAAAACAAGGCTCTGGGAAAACGCCGCGGCAATGGGCGCCACACTTCTTGATGGGATACGCAATATACAGAAGAAGTATCCGGGCAAAATAATATCTGTCAACGGTTGCGGGCTTGCTATTTCAATAGATACTGGATCTGCTGATAACGCGACAGAATTATGTAAAAAGGCTGCCGATGCCGGCATCATCGTGGCAGTAGGCGAGGTAGCCGATGCCACGGTCATTATTCGGCCAGTACTGATCATCGATCAAAATAATGTTACGGAAATATTGAAGGCAATTGCTACCGCTGTGCAGTAAAAAAAATCTTCAGTCGGGGTAGTATGACCACCCACAACTGAAGATTTAATTTCACCGGACTAGCGCACCCCCAAGGATACAGAGATTATAATGCTTACCTTTACTGTCTGGTTGTTTGTGGTTGCCGGGAAGCGCCACTGCTTTACCTGAGCAATTATGCACTTTCGCAGTTGTTCATCTTGAATAACACCCGCAGCAATCTCCACATTTTTCACAGTGCCATCTGAGTTGAGATTTAGATTGAGCCTGATCTGCCCCGATAAATTTGTATAGGCTATGCATTTTTCGATTTGACTTAAATTGGCGTAAGTAACCTTGAGTATTTGAGCTTTAGTCAAACCATTTTCAGCAGTCACACTGACAATACTGATTTTTCGAGCTTCATCCTTTTTTTTGGGTTCTTGTACTTCCTGCGCGGTTGACTTATCACCTGCCTGACTACTTTCCATTTTACTCCTCATGCCCATAGCCATACTCTTTTGCATGGATGGAGACGCGGCATAATTACCGCTACCTCCGACTGCGTAATCGGATACACCTTCGGGCAGCGGCAGGGGTTGCTTGACGGTCGTGAGTTTGCCATCAATATTTCGCACTTCATTATCAATCGCGACAAATGAGGTATAGGCGGTCAGCAAATTGTAGTTCAGGCCAATCTCAGTTACTTCTTTCACGCGCTTATCATCATTTCGCAGTTTATTATAATCGGAAAGAATCGTGACACGATGCCGCGCCCAGATATATTTCAATGCGGCATTGTCTTTGGATGGTTTATAATTTTCTACTTTCAGCGTTTCTGAATATTTGCCATCGCCTGTAATGCCGCTTAGCTTGATTGTGCCTTGAGGATTGCCGCGCCATTTGCCGAAAACCAGAACAGGGCGATCCGCCAATACATCCGGAATGGATACCGGTTCTACATCATAAGCTTCAAATCCATTGAAGCTCACCTTCACCTGTGTCAGCACAGGAAACTGAATTAGTTTGCGGAAGCGTTCAGCCTGCGCATGCGCCGCATCCTGCTTTGTGATAATAAAAGGCTCGCCCATGCCGACATGCGCCATGCCTTCAATAATGTGGCGGTTGACGCTCGAACCGATGCCAAAGGCAAACATATTGGCATTGCTTAAGTTTTTGCGGATCAGATCAAAAGCTTCTTCTTCCACGCTCACATAACCATCAGTGACAATAACAACACTGCGGGCAAAACCATCTTCTTTTTTGAGTGACAAGGCACGCTTGAGCGCGGGCAACAATTCCGTACCACCGCCTCCCTGCTGATGTTCGATCAAATAAATAGCCTTTTTAATATTATCAGACGTCGCCGGAAGCGATTCCTCAGCCATCAGATTGGAACCGCCGGAAAAGAGCAATACATTGAAGCGATCAGTGGGACGCAGATTACCGATAAGATTGGACATCAGCTTTTTGGAGATGTCCAGCGGGAAGCCGTGCATTGATCCGGACACATCCACGATAAAGATATACTCACGCCCCGGAATGCTGGCATTGACAACTCTTTTTGGCGGTTGCATCATCAGGACAAAGAAATTTTCCTTCTCTCCCTGTGTCAAAAGAAGGCCGGTCTGAATTTTATCGCCATCCAGCCTGTAACGCAAGACATAATCGCGGTTGCCACCTTTGACCATAGCCTTATCCAGCGACACTTTTGCCAGTGACGCGCTCTCATAAGCGGCGTTCACTTTATGCGACAAGCAGGTCAAATCTTTAATCGGCATTCCGGCATTAATCGCCACATTAATGTCAAAGGTTGTCGCGGATAATTCGCCCTGATGCAAATAGGGATTTTCCGCCCAGTGTTCAGAAGGAGCGGCACTTCCCGCCTTTTGATTGGAATAACGCGGCCCCACAACGGTCGGATAAACAAATTCATAGACTCTGTCCGTCGGAATCAACAATTCTGTGTATTTGAGTTCCACTTTAATCTCATCACCCGGCATGATATTGGCCACATTCATCTGAAAGACATTGGGACGCTGCTGTTCCAGAAGTGATGCATTTTTGCCGGCATCGCGTGCCTGCTCATATTCGCGGCGTGCCTCATCGCGCTTTTTAATCTTTGCTTCAATCACCCTTTTGCCAATGGTCATTTTCATTCCATAAACAGCGGCGCGGGTGGATGCCGGAAAAATATAGACAGCTTCCAGCGGCTTGCGGCCGTCATTTTTATAGACCTGTGTCACAAGCACATCGGCAATCACCCCGGAAATATTGACTGCAGCCGATGTAGACTTGAGCGGCAGTCTGTCCGTATCCGGGTTATCACTATTGATAAAGAAATACGGTGACAAAGTCCGATCTTCAGCTTCCGGCGGCTGACCGGATACCATTGACCACAAAAATGAGGACATCAAAACCAAAACAACAATTAACCAGCTTTTACCATTTTTCATAAGTAACCTCCTTGAAAAAATTAATCGCTTTTGCGCGATTTGAAAGTTAGACAAAGTTGAGCCTTAAAAAGTTCCCAAAATATTTTAATCCTGCAAACAATCGCAATAGTTCACTACCCAAAACGCCATACTGACAAAAGATTGCCAATTTGTGCGTGCTGTGTTACAAGCAAACTATGTCTATCTGGAAGCAGAAAAATAAAATATTGGTTACTTGCCCAAAAGGCGTCGCAACTTATTTAAAAGCGGAAATAGAAACTTTGGGTTTTCCGGTGCTCAATGAAATTGATACTGCCATTCAAACCGAGGGCACTCTTGAAGATACGATGTTTCTTAATCTGCAACTGCGCACAGCCCAGCGCGTGCTCTATCAGTTGCAAACATTCAAAGTGGCATCACCCGGCGCTCTTTATGAGCGTGTCAATTCTATCGCGTGGGAAACAATACTTCATGAATCAGGGAAAAGAGCCTACGTTTGCATTACTTCTATTGTGGACAACCCGCTGATTACGGATTCGCGCTTTGTTAATGTCAAAGTTAAAGATGCCATTGTTGATAGAATCCGCGACAAATGCAACTCGCGGCCTGATTCCGGCCCGGATAAGGATAAAGCGGTTGTTCATGTCTATTGGAAGAATGATCAGGCAATTGTTTATATCGACACTTCAGGAGATCGCCTTTCTCTGCGGGGCTACCGAAAAATTCCTCTGCAAGCTCCAATGCAGGAAACGCTGGCTGCGGCTATAATTATAGCCACCGGTTGGCGCGGCAAGGGAGCGTTTGTCAATCCCATGTGCGGCAGCGGAACACTGGCCATTGAAGCGGCGCTTATTGGCCTCTATCGCGCACCAGGTTTGTCACGCAATAATTACGGCTTCATGTATATCAAAGAATTCCCGCATGAAATCTGGGACGAATTGCGCAAAAAAGCCCGAAATGTGGCCAAAAAAACATTGCCTGCCAAAATTATTGCCACAGATATTGATGAAGGCGCCGTTCAGGCGGCGAGACATAACGCGCAAACTGCCGGGGTTGACCACTTGATTGAATTTCAGACATGTCCTTATGAGAAAACTCCTGTACCTCAGGGAGGCGGAGTTATTATGCTTAATCCGCCTTACGGTCAGCGATTGGACATGACAATGACTAAGCGACAGTTTTCGGAAAGCAAAAAGGAAACGATCCAGGGACATTCATTAATTGTTCGCAAAGCATCAGACAGAGAAGCAAGGGACGGTAATTTTAAAGCCAATATGATTGGAAGACTGGAAGCAGCTTATGAAGGAATCGGCGATTTCTTTAAAAATACGATTGGCGGCTATCGTGGCTATATCTTCACCGGTAATCTGGATATGGCTAAAAAAGTCGGGCTGCGAACAAAGCGGCGGTTGACATTTTATAACGGGGAAATCGAATGCCGCCTTCTGGAATACGAGCTATATTCCGGCAGCAAGAAGCGCCCTAAATCTGACACAGAATCAGTTTGAATTATGATGGTATTGTAAAAAGTCGGGAGACACATGTTTTGTCATTCCGGACTTGATCCGTAATCCACTAATTTCAGTGCTTTCTGGATACAGGCGTTCGACGGTATGACGATTGTTGGACTTTTTGCGACACCATCAAACTTGCCCTCCAAACGCCTTCTTGCACTCGCTTATAAGTGACTTTTTGGATGTGCCCAGATCAACAATATCCCAAGGCAGGATTTCATCAAATGACTTCCGGCGATAAACATAGAAATCGGGATTGATAGTGGCTTCTTTAAATGCTTTGACCCAGTTTTCACCTAGGCGATGAACTGCCAGAAGAATCTCACCTGCACGGCGATCACCCAGAGAAAGCAAAGCCTGAACATAATTCCATTTCTGTACATCATGAATAACATTAATCTGTTTATCCCGGCCAAATGCGCTGAGAATTTTTTTAATTTTTTTGCCTGTTGCACTTACATCGGCCAATGCGCACCACTGCAAAGGAGTATGAGGCTTGGGGATGAATTGATTAACGCTCAGCGTGATGCGCCGAAATTTTCTTTTGCCGCAGGTCTTGAGCAAGGCGGTCTGCTGAATTTTTCTGGTCAGATCAATGATGGCATCAATATCCTGATCTTCTTCACCCGGCAGACCTACCATAAAATAAAGCCGGAGATTGGGAATTTCTCTTTCAATTAACAATTCTGCGGCATGCAAAATTTCTTCTTCTGTTATGTCTTTGCGCAGCATGTCGCGCATTTTCTGGCTGCCCGCCTCCGGCGCGAGCGCTACTGTCTCAATACCGCTGGCTTTAATAAGGTCAACAATTTTTTCATTTATTTGATCGATACGCAGTGATCCAATTCCAATCTGACCGTTTTGAGCAAGAACATATTCACATATTTGAATAAGCTCAGGATGATCCGAAACGGCAGTGCCAACAAGCCCTATCTTTTCCTTTTTCGCCAGTCCCCGATCAATCGATGCTATAACTTCTTCAACGCTACGGAAGCGGGCCGGCCGGTACACAAAACTTGCCGCGCAAAAACGGCAACTCCGGGCGCAACCCCTGTTCACTTCCGTCAGATACATGTCTCCCATTTCGACCTGCGTCGCACTGATAACTTCTTCCGTACAATAAGAATTAATATCTTTTATATGATGAATATTAATTTTTTGCGGCAAACCATCTTCCAACGCCGCATAAGCATCTATCCTGTTATCAGCATCATATTTAACTTCATAAAGAGCGGGGACATAGACATCGGGGATTTTTTTTTGTAACTCTTTGAGCAATGCCTTCCGTTTTTGTCCCAGACGACGCGCTTCTTCAAACGCCCCGGTAAATTGCGGCAATGCAACTTCGGCTTCACCCAGAATAAATAAATCAAAAAAATTGGCCAGCGGCTCTGGATTGAGTGTTACTGCTATGCCACCGCCTATAATCAGGGGGAAATCTTCAGAACGATCTTTTGTTAAAAGAGGAATGCCTGCCGCCGCAAGCATAGTTAAAATGTGAGGGTAATCATTTTCAAAGGATAATGAAAAAGCCAAAATGTCAAATTCGATAATTGACTTTTGGCTCTCCATACTACACATTTCTGCAAAGCCGGAAGCCGATTCGGCGCCGCTTCCGGACACTGGCAGAAATATTCTTTCACAAAGAAAAGAGGGTTGCTCGTTAATAATTTTATAAACTGTCTGGAAGCCCAAATTGGCCATCCCTGTCCGGTAATAATTAGGGAAGGCCAGGCAAACCGTGTTGTATGTGCCCCAGACTTTTTTTACATAACCCCTTTCCTGCTCTAAAAGGGATTCGTATTTTTTTTTCTGCTTCCAATTCATTCTATTACCATGGCCTGTAACCAACTAAAAACCCTGTCTTAATGGCCATAATTTAGTTTTCTCCTAATCCGCCTGTCTACGTAAAAATGTTGGTATTTCCATATCGATAGTATCGCTTTCTTCGCTGATGCCAATGTGAACGACATTGCCGTTAGCCCGGCTTCTTCCATTGCGAATGTATGCTGGGGTATCTAAATTCTCCAGCCGGAAACCACCTGTATTGGCGGGAGCTTGTTTTCTCCGCACCCCGTCATCAAATCCCGTCGCGATAACTGTTATGCGTATTTCATCACCCATAGTTTCATCAATAACAGTTCCGAAGATAATATTTGCATCTTCATGCGCTTCAGCCTGAATCAATGATGAAGCCTCGTTGACTTCATAAAGACTCAAATCCGATCCGGCGGTGATGTTTAGCAAAATACCGCGCGCGCCCTGAATAGTGTTATCTTCCAGAAGCGGTGAAGAAATAGCCTTTTGGGCTGCCTCCACTGCGCGATTTTCGCCTGATGCTGTGCCTGTACCCATTAACGCCATACCCATACTGCTCATAATATTCTTAACATCGGCAAAATCAAGATTGATCAAACCGGGAACCATGATCAAATCGGAAATCCCTTTGACGGCCTGATAGAGAATATCGTCAGCTTTTTTGAAGGACTCCAGAAGTGATAAGTTGCGGCCGCCAAGGCTCAAAAGCCGCTGATTGGGAACAACAATCAAAGTATCCACATTCTCCCGCAACTGCACTATGCCTTCGTCAGCCTGTGTATTTCGCTTTTTGCCCTCAAACAGGAATGGTTTGGTTACTACAGCAACGGTAAGCGCACCGCTTTCACGGGCAAGCTCCGCAATAACCGGCGCGGCGCCTGTGCCCGTTCCACCACCCAATCCGGCTGTTACAAAAATCATATCCGCGCCGGCCAGATGTTTCTGAATTTGATCACGGGATTCTAAAGCCGATTTTCTGCCTATTTCCGGATTAGAACCGGCTCCTAAACCTCGAGTTATCTCCATGCCGATTTGAATTTTGTTAGGCGCGCCGGACGCGCCCAACGCTTGTTCGTCGGTATTGGCGATAATGAAATCAACTCCTTTAAGATAGTATGAGATCATCGTGTTGACGGCGTTACCTCCGCCTCCTCCTACCCCGATGACTTTGATCCTTGCCGAATTTTCAGTACACACATCAGTTAATTCAAACATAAGCACTCCTTTCTTTTAAAAGAATTCTACGAGCCATTTTTTTATTGTTCTAATAAGATTACCGAATATGTTACCCGTCTTTCGATAGACGGAATCTCCTGTCACTTGTTTTCTGCCATACATAATCAACCCCACACCCACAGTGTGCGCAGGCGAGTTGACAACATCACTTAAACCGCCGATACCAACCGCAAGACCGGTGCGCACCGGCATATCGAATATTTTTTCCGCCATTTCATTGATGCCGGACAGAAGAGCTGTCCCGCCGGTTAAAACAACTCCTGCCGCAAGCAAATCTTCATAACCTGAACGCACAATTTCTTTCAATGCAAGATTCAGTATCTCTTCCATGCGGGGCTCAACAATCCTGCCGAGAATCTGCCTGGATACCTGACGGTCATCTCGACCGCCAACACTAGGCACTTCAATTGTTTCTTCTCCGGAAATATTTGCGGATACTGCAGAGCCATATTTGATTTTTATTCTTTCCGCGTCGTTTAGAGGCGTGCGCAGGCCTGTAGCAATATCGGAAGTCAAATAATTACCGCCGACAGGCAGCATTGACGTATGCTTGATGCTGCCGTCAGAAAATATTGCGATTCCTGTCGTCGCGCCACCGATATCTATTAACACGACCCCTAAATCTTTTTCATCTGAACTCAGTATTGCTTCGCTTGCCGCTAATTGCTCCATAACAACATCGTCAATATCCAGACCTACACGATTGACGGACTTAACAATGTTGGCAATGGACGGCACAGAGCCTGTTACAATATGCACCTTTGCCTCCAGACGGACACCGGACATTCCTATCGGATCCTTGATGCCATCCTGACCGTCAACAACATAATTTTGAGGAAGGGTGTGCAGGATTTCTCTTTCCACCGGTATGGCAATTGATTTTGACGCTTCGATTGCCCTTTGCACATCATCCGCGCCAACTTCCCGTCCTTTAATCGCCACGATGCCCAGAGAGTTTTGCCCTTTGACATGGATGCCGGCTATACTGACGTATGCTGAATTTATCCGGCATCCCGACATGTGCTCCGCGTCTTCTACAGCCTTTTTTATTGCTTCCACCGTGTTGTCGATATTGACAACCCCGCCTTTACGCAACTCTTTGGCCGGAAACGTTCCAATCCCGATGATGTCAATACCGGTTTCAGTGATCTCCCCGACAATGGCTGTTGTTTTTGTTGTTCCAATATCCAGCCCGACTAATACATTACTTTTTCTCCCCATTAACATCTTCACTCCTTATTTATAGAGTTCATAAATTCTGTACATCAAATCATGTACTGCTTACCGTTTTTATTCGGCTGGGTACGACCCAGCGCATTGTTTTGTGAAATCGTTATTTTTGCCGCGTCTGCTAAATCAACGTTCAAATAGATGCTATTTATCCCTCGTTTTTCCCTGTCATTCAGAACTAAGGCCAGTTTGCGTAACTTCTTCTCAAAATCATCCACCCCCATCTTCATGTAAAGTCCCTTGTCGGTAAGCAAAGACAGCCCGAATACTTCATCTATATGGGCTTCAGAGATACCCCCCAAAAATGAGTAAAGATTGGAGCCGGAAAAAACCTTTAACAAGCTGATCGTATCCGACAATAATTTCGATTTTGTTGTATCCTGTACATTTATACCGGTGATGATCGGCAGATCAACTTCGTCGCCCTTGACCAGTTTTTTAAAAATAATGCCATAAGAGTCCATTAGATAAAAATCACTGGCCTGTTTGACTAGCGCAAGGGGAGTTCGCTCGCGTACATCCACCACAATCCTGCAGGGAAACTCTCTGCCTACATAGACGCTTTTTATCCAGGGATTGACTGCCACGCGTTTGGCCAGAACATCAACATTTACCGCCAGGATATTCTGGCCGGGCTTGATTTCCGCAAGCAACAGGATATCTTTTTCTGTCAGCTCTTTCAGACCGCGCACGGAAGTTTCCTTTACTTCTAAATACGGAGTGCTTAAGAAATAGCTGTAGGCATAAATGAAAAGAAAGCTTAGCGCCGCGATAGCAATAAGCAAACCAAGCGCGCCCAGATATTCACCGATGCTCCCAACCACACGCCTTCGCAGACGGCTCATTCTGGCTTCATAGTTTGCTTTCAACATCTTCGGCATTAATCTTCTCCGATAATTACGACTTCTGTTTCCAGGTTTATGCCTTTTTCTTTTTTAGCCTTCGTCTGGATTGTCGTAATTAGATTCAGCACATCCGACGCGGTGGCCTTGCCTTTGTTCACAATAAAATTGGCATGCGCAGGTGAGATCTCCGCGTCATTGCAACTTGTTCCCTTTAAGCCCATTTCTTCAATAAGACGACCAGCGGGCTGCGTCTGCAGATTTTTAAAAATCGACCCGGCATTGGGGAAATTTAGCGGATGCTTTTTCTGCCGCGACAAAACTATTTCACTAATTTTCCCTTTGATCTGTTCAATTTGTCCCTTTTCCAGTTTAAACTTAGCATCAAGTATTATTGACTCAGCAGGCAGACCGGATGATCGATAGCCAAAAGATATTTCCTCCCGCCGCAGAGTTCTCTTTTCTCCTTCAGCAGTAAGCAATGATATGGCTTGAATAATATCTTTAATTTCATTTCCATAAGCTCCGGCATTCATCCACACGGCCCCGCCAACACTGCCGGGAATACCTGCACAAAATTCCATCCCGGCAAGCGCTTTGGCCGCTGCAAAACTAACCAGCCCGGAAAGTGACGCGCCGGCTTGGGCATAAATAATGTAATTCCCTTCCGGAACATATGCGCAGTTAATTTCTTTTAATCCCTTAATCACCAATATTGCTCCCTTGTAACCGCCATCCCGCACGATTATATTGGTCAAGTTTCCAACAGGAAGAAAATTGATTCTTCTTTTCCGGAGCATTCGCACAATGTCAATTAACTGATTTTCACTCTCAACAAACACCAGAGCGCCGGCATTTCCTCCCACACAAAGAGATGTATGGCGCGACATGGGCTCATCGTATAAAATCTTGCCGATGGCAATACCAGCAAGCGCATCTGTAATTTCACTTTTACCGGCCATTACTTTTTTGTTTCCCTTGCTGACAATTGTTTTAGTAGTGCTTCACCAATTTTATAAATACTTCCCGCCCCGAGCGTAAGAACAGTATCTTTCGGCTTTACTGTATTTAAGAGAAATTCAATGGTGCCTTCCGCCTGCGCGATATATTCAACATGGAGGTGGCCTGCTTTTCTAATGGCTTCAGCTAGCACCTGTGAATTAACTCCGGCGATGGGTTCTTCACTTGCCGGATAAATGTCGTTGAGGATCAACATATCAGCATTCCCGAAGGCGTTTGTGAATTCTTCAAAAAGAGCTTTTGTCCTGCTGAATCTGTGCGGTTGAAAAACGACGATCAGCCTTCCCTTCCACACTTGTCTTGCCGCTGCGAGTGTCGCTTTGACTTCCGTGGGATGGTGGCCGTAATCATCAACCACCGTGATATCGCCGACCGTACCTTTCATTTCCAACCGACGCACCACACCGGCAAAACTTTTTATTCCCTCTTTAATGATGCCAAAATCCAAATCCAACTCGCGGCCTACCGCTACTGCTGCCATTGAATTATAAACATTGAACAATCCCGGCACAAACAACTCAATTTGTCCCAACCGATCTCCTTTATACATGAGAGTATATTCTGTTTTGGATGCGCGATATTTAATATCTTGCGCGACATAATCCGCCGTATGCTCAATCCCGTATGTGATCATTTTGCGCTTGATGAGCGGAACAATCTCCCGCACGTGTTCATTATCCGTGCAGAGGACAGTGCAACCATAGAAGGGAACAATATTGGCAAACTTAAGAAACGCATCCTTTATTTCAGTAATGCCCGGATAGAAATCCAAATGCTCACGATCAATATTCGTAATAACGGCAATTGTCGGCGATAATTTTAAAAACGACCCATCACTTTCATCAGCCTCGGCTACAATGATATCGCCATCACCCAATCTGGCATTGCTGCCGATGCTCGCCAGTTTTCCGCCGATAACCATGGTTGGGTCAAGACCGCCTCGGGCAAGCACCGTCGAAACCATTGATGTGGTCGTAGTCTTTCCGTGACTGCCGGAAACGGCAACAGAAAATTTCATTTTCAGCAACTCCGCCAGCATTTCCGCCCGCGGTATCACCGGTATATTTCTTTGGTGCGCTTCGTAAACTTCCGGATTATCAATTTTCACGGCCGTGGAGGTAACCACGACATCAACATTACCAATATTTTTTGCCGCATGGCCTAAAGCTACACTAGCGCCTAGTTTCTGCAATCTTGCCGTTGTTTCCGACTGCGCTGTATCGGAACCGCTGACATGGTAACCGAGATTAATCAGAACTTCCGCGATCCCGCTCATGCCGATTCCACCTATGCCCACAAAATGAATACATTTTACTTTGCGCTGCATTAAACTGGTTTCTTTATCCTGTCCCATTTTTTTCACTATTCCTTTTAACTTTTTACTATAGGCAAATATTAGTTGCTTTGACCCGCCATTGCCATGCAGGCATCTACTATTTTTGCCGCCGCTTTAATATTTCCCAACTTTGCCGAAGCCTCTTCCATCTGCAGCAACTTTTTCTTGTTTGATAAAAGATCGTCAATAATGCCAAACAGCATCTCTGCCGTCAGCTCATGTTCTTTAATGATCACCGCCGCCCCCGCGTAGTCCAGCATCTCGGCATTTTTTGTCTGGTGATCGTTTGCCGCAAAAGGAAAGGGGATGAGAATGGCCGCCTTCCCCGCCGCCGTTATTTCCGCAATAGAAGTAGCGCCGGCGCGACAAATGATCAAATCAGCTTCCGCGTAGGCATCCGCCATATTAACAATAAATGGTGTCACTTGCGCATCTAGCCCATATTGTCTATAAGCCTGCTTCACTATTTCTAATTCCCGCTCTCCTGTTTGATGAAGCACACGTAATTTATCTTTCATCTTTTGCAATTGCGGCATCATCGCGATCACGCTTTTATTGATTGCCGCCGCTCCCTGTGAACCGCCGAAAATCAGCAGTTGCCGAACCTTCTTTTCTTGCGCCCCGACACGCCCCACGGCAAATACTTTTCGAACGGGATTGCCGCTGACAATTACTTTGCTTTGGGGAAACCAATCTTTAGTTTGCGCGTAAGTTACAAAAATCAGATTAGCGAATTTGCTTAAAATTCTGTTTGTTATTCCGGGCATGGCATTTTGCTCGGCTATAGCCGTAGGTATTCCCAAAATCCTCGCTGTAATTACCGCGGGACCGGAAGCATAACCGCCAACGCCAATAACAACGTCAGGACAAAATCTCTTTAAGATTTGTCTTGATTGCCACATACTATGCGGAATTTGGTAAGTAACTTTTAGCAACGCCTTTAATCCTCTACCCTTAACCCCTTCAACGTCTATTTCTTGGAGTTCATAACCGAGTTGCCTAAGCATCCTGTGTTCAATGCCTTTTTTAGTTCCAATAAAAATAACCCTATGATTATTGCCCCTGGCCAGAATTTCTTCGGCTATGGCAATACCCGGAAACAAGTGACCTCCCGTTCCTCCTCCTGCAATTATAACCCGCACTCGTTACTCCTAACTTCAGTAAATCTTTTCCCTCACGACGATTGCGAGGAAATATTTAGTAAAATACCAACCGCTATCATACTCATCACAAAGGAAGAACCACCGTAGCTTAAAAAAGGAAGTGCCAATCCTTTAAGTGGTATTATACCCATGACGCCCCCAATGTTGATAACCGCTTCCAAAGCGATAACCATGGTAAGTCCCGCAGCGAGTAACGTTCCAAACAGATCAGGCGCCTTCATGGAGATCAAAAATCCACGATAAACAAAAATGGCAAACAAAAGGATCACAATACTGACACCAAGGAAGCCGCTTTCCTCCGCGATAATCGAAAGAATAAAATCCGTATGAGGTTCCGGCAAATAGAATAATTTTTGCATCCCATCACCAATGCCCACGCCAGTTGCTCCCCCCGAACCGAAGGAAATCATAGACTGAACTATTTGGAATCCGGTATTACCCGGGTCTTTCCATGGATCTAAAAAGACAGTCAAGCGCGCCAGCCTGTACCCTTTATGAAAAATAAGCCATACTCCCACAGGAATGAAGGCAGCCGCCAAAAACATCAGATGAGTCAGGCGCGAACCTGCCAAAAATAGCATGCAAAGCAAGATCAAAGCAATGATCGCGGCCGTGCCAAAATCAGGCTCTAGCAAAATCATAGAAAGCACAATCGCGGTAATCGCTGAAGGGACAAGGACTCCCCTGCTGAATTTCTTAAGCAGATGAGCTTTGCGCGCCAGAAGATGCGCCAGAAAAACAACCATGGCAATTTTCACCATCTCCGATACCTGAAAGGAAAATATGCCCATATTTAGCCAGCGAGTCGCGCCTCCTCTTTTAAGACCTAATTGAGGAACAAAAAGCAACGCAAGCATAATCAAGGATAATATAATTCCCGGATATGCCGCTTTTTTCCAGTTTATGTAATCAATCTTCGTCAAGATCACCATGAAAATAAGGCCTAAAACAACAAAGACAAGTTGCTTCTTGATGAAATACTGACCATCTTTAAATTTTTCCAAAGCGAGTATGGAACTGGACGAATAAATCATCGCCGTTCCTACCAGAACCAAAAACAAGGTAACCAGAAGTAAAATAATATCCGGATTTCTATTCTCTTTTTTTACGGCAGCATCCATTAAAGATTCCTCACCACTTGCTTAAAATAATTACCCCGCTCCTTATAATTACTAAACTCATCAAAACTTGCGCACCCGGGAGAAAGCAATACAACGTCACCGGCCGAAGCACTTTTATGCGCTCTCTTAATTGCGGCAAGCAGTGTCGACTCTTTAACCATAGGCACACTCTTGCCAATTAGTAATTCGATCTGGTCACGCGCTTCACCAAACAGAATCACCTGCTTGGCTTTTGCCTCAATCAGAGGTTTCAAATTTTGGAAATCACCGTCCTTATCCCTGCCGCCCAGAAGTAAAATAACCGGAGCGGAAAATGTATCCAGCGCGCGGATAACCGAGCCGACGTTTGTCCCTTTGGAATCATCGTAATACCGGACTGATTTTTTTTCAGCGACAAATTCAATACGATGAGGCAAACCGCTAAACCCGGAAATTGTGTTAATGATACTCTCACGGCTGCAACCGCAGAAACGCGCTGTCATCAACACTGCCATTACATTTTCCACATTATGTAGGCCGGGGATTTTAATCATATCAATGGGATATTGTTCCTCTCCGAAATCAGGATGGCGTAAAACAATGTTAGAGCCTTTGATAAATATTCCTGCCGGTAATTCTTTTTTGGAGCTGAATGCCGCGACTTGTGCGCAAAGAGAAGTCGCCATTGTTTCTTGTTCTGGATCTTCAGCATTGATAATCGCGAAGTCCTGTGCTGTCTGATTTTCAAACACTCTGGCTTTAATACGGCGGTACTCGTCAAACGATCCATGGTAATTTACATGATCGCAGGTAATATTGAGCAACACAGCAACAAAAGGATGGAATTTTTCTATCCACTGCAGTTGAAAACTGCTGATTTCAGCAACGACAAAATCTGCATCTTGATTATTTCCGGCAAACTCAATTAGTGGATTGCCAATATTGCCACCGACAAATACTTTTTTCCCTGCACCTGTAAGAATCTCTCCTAGCAATGTTGTTGCCGTTGTTTTACCATTGGTGCCGGTTACAGCCAGTATTGGAACCTTTATAAAACGATAGGCCAGTTCAACTTCGCTGATTACAGGTATTTTGTTTCTAATGGCTTCTTGCAATATTTCATTTACAGGAGGAACGCCCGGTGAAGGCACAACCATGCTGACACCATCCAGAATACCGGCATTGTAGAGGCCTGTTTGCAGCCAATTTTCCCCGGCGATTTGGTCAAACGCGGTTCCCCACTTTTCAGGAGGTTTTTCATCGGTGGCAATTACACTGACGCCCTGCCCTCCTAAAAAGCGAGCTGTGGCAAGCCCGGTTTTGCCCATGCCGATGACAAGAATTTTTTTGCCTTTTAAATTCATTTTTCCCTTACCGTAACTTCAAAGTACTGATGGCCAGAAGGGCCAGTAAAATTGATATAACCCAAAACCTGACAATTACTTTTGGTTCCGCCCACCCCTTCAGCTCAAAATGATGGTGCAACGGCGCCATTCTAAAAATTCGTTTCCCTCCGGTCAGTTTGAAATAGCCAACCTGAAAAATAACAGAAAATGTTTCCACAACAAAAACTCCGCCAACGATGGCCAGCAATATTTCCTGTTTGGTTATAACCGCCATTGTTCCCAATGCCCCGCCCAGTGAAAGAGAACCTACATCACCCATAAACACTTCCGCGGGATAAGAATTAAACCAAAGAAAACCAAGACCGGCACCGACAAGCGCGCCGCAAAATACCGCAAGCTCTCCTGCGCCGCTGACATAGGTAATCTGCAGATATGATGCGACTTTAACGTTGCCGGCAAAATAGGCAAAAAGAACATAGGTGGCAAAGCAAATAGTCGCAGGACCGATGGCCAGACCATCCAAGCCATCAGTTAAATTTACGGCATTTGCCGCCCCCACAATGATAAATGTGGAAAGCAGGATATAGCCCCAACCGATATTAGGTAATACTGTTTTAAAAAACGGGATGGTTACCTGCGAGTTGAAGCCGGGCTTTAAGTAAAGAATTATACTGACAAAGAGAGCAATAGCAATCTCAGCTGCCAGTCTTTTTTTGCCGGAGACTCCTCGAGAATTTTTGCCGGTAAATTTCTGGTAGTCGTCAAAAAAACCAATAAGGCCATAGCCAACTGTAACCATCAATACCAACCAGATATAATCAATGGCAAGATTTGCCCAAAGCATAGTTGAAATCATCACAGCAAAGATAATTAGAACCCCGCCCATCGTGGGTGTCCCTTTTTTTACCAGATGGCTTTGCGGACCGTCTTCTCGAATCTGTTGATCTATTTGCAGAC
>JBAXON010000029.1:0-18986 GCA_037133255.1 Deltaproteobacteria bacterium | reverse complement strand
CCGACGGAATATCCTCGGTGACGGAGCTGAGAGTAGTACTGCCAGTGGAGACCGGCGCATCATTGATGGCCGTAACACTTGTGTTCAGTGTAACTGCATTACTGCTGTTACTGTACCGGGTTGTTACACCCGACTTAGTGGTATCATCGGACACATCTATGCCGCTCGTACCCGTGGTTACCGTATTGGTCGAATCATCCGCTAAACGCACCGTCAGCCCTGTCGGGGTGCCGTTGAAGTTGGCCACCGGCACAAACCGCAGGAGATCCGTGGATGCAACATAGAGTCCGTTGCTGATCGAAACCGTTCCGACACTATGCCAACCGGTGCCGTCATGGTATTGCCAGACGCCTTGTGTGACGTCACTGGCCGTATTGCCCACGATGACGACGCCCGCCAGCGTGTTGGCGCTGGAACCGCTGGCCACCGTGTCGGTCACATCGGTAAAGGCGGAGGTAAAGAGGTTGCTAACAGAATTGCCGGGATTGACTATCGCCGGGTCGCTTACTGATGTTGCCTGATCTTCGTTAATGGCAGCCAGTGTAACCGTTGCTGCCGTACGCGTTGGCGCGTCGTTCACCGCAGTAATCGCGGTGATTATGCTCACTGTCCCGGATGACCAGCCGGTCGTCCCGCCATTGACCGAGACGTCCTTGTAGTCGGTATTGGTAGTACTGGCAACAAATCCTGTGCCATCGGAGGTGCGCACGGTAAGACTGCCCGGCGTACCATTCCAGTTGGCGGCAGGCTGGAAGTGAAGCTTGGTGCCGGCGGCAAGTACCAGGGCGCTATTATTGGAAACAGAGGTCGCAATGCTGTTCCAGGTAGTGCCGTCGGTTGAGTACTCCCAGGTACCCTGACCAGACGTGGAGGCGTTGCCGGTGATGGCAATGCCGGCCAGTGCCGTCGCCGTCGAGCCGCCGGAAACCGTGTCCGTCGCGTCCGAGTACAAACCCACTGTGTTGATCAGGTTGCTGATCAGCGCGCCGCTGTTCGATGCCGACGGAATATCCTCGGTGACGGAGCTGAGAGTAGTACTGCCAGTGGAGACCGGTGCATCGTTTGCGGCCGTAACCGAAGTACCTAGGGCAACTGTAGAGGCGCTGATTGCCGTCGTGCCGCCGTAGTTGTCAGAATTCGACAGGTCGGGGCCGGTGCTGCCTGTGGTCACAGTTGTTGAGCTGTCGATAAGACGAACATTGAGCGAACCGGGAACACCGTTAAAATCGGTCACTGGCACAAACCGCAGGCTGTGGGCAGAACTGACAAGCAACGGCGATCCCGCAGTGGGACTACCTACCGCCTGCCAACTTGTACCGTTGTAATACTCCCAAGAACCTTGCCCTGCCGTGGCGGTATTGCCCACAATGGCAATACCCGCAAGCGTGTTAGCACTGGAACCGCCGGTAAATGTATCGGTACTGTCGTTAAAACGAGCCGTAAACAGATTGCTGACCGTGTTCCCAGTAATCGATCCCGCAACGGTATCTTCGGCAACCGCCAAAAGCGTCGAAGAACCAGAGGCTACCGGTGCGTCGTTAACCGCCGTTACGTTGATGATAAAGGTCTGCGTCGCGCTGGTGTCCACACCGCCATTGGCGATCCCGCCGGTGTCATGAATCTGAACGGTCACAGTGGCGCTGCCGTTGGCATTGGCCGCCGGGGTGTAGGTCAAGTTACCGCTGGCGTCAATTGCGGGCTGGCTGCTAAAGAGAGCGCTATTGTTATTGCTGACGATGAAGTTCAGCGTCTGGCCGGATTCATCCGCCGGGCCTTTGTTCAAAGCGGTCGCCCAACCATTGACTGTCTGCGCTCCCGCATCCTCGTTTACCGTCTGGTCGTCGCCCTTGGTGAATGAAGGCACGTCGTTAACGGCGGTTACACTAGTGGTTAGTGTTTGCGTAGTTGACCAGACGCTGGTCTGGTCGCCCAAGGTACCGCTGATATCACTGTTGGTGTTGAAGTCCTGGGCTGGGCCGGATAAATCGGCAGCCCTTATGGTAAGCGCGCCCGGCGTACCGTTGTAGTTGGCCACATTGGGCAGGAAGCGCAGGCTGTAGCTGGTCGGGATAACAAATGCGGAACTGTCGGCCAGACCGGATGTCGGAACCGATAGCCAGTCGCCACCGGTATTGTCTTTATATTGCCATATCCCTTCAGTGACAGCATTGGCAGCGTTGGCGACAATAGCTAACCCGCCGATATTTGTAGCAGCGTTGCCGCCACCGGTGATAGCAGCTCCCGCATTTTGCCAGACATTGGCGGTACTCACCCCCTGATTGTCGGTGTTGTCTTTGAAGGTGTTTGCAAAGAGCGTGGATACCGTGGCACCGGCCGGACCGGCATGATCTTCGGTAGTGGCGGTCAGGGTCGTGGCGGAAACTATCGGTCGGTCGTTGACATTGGTTACGGTGGTGCCGATGGTGCGGTTGGTGTTATTCCAGGCACCAGTAGTTCCGGTACCGCCGACTGTGCTGAGGTCGCACGTTTGTGTCGCATTGGTGCTGATATTCGCCGTCATATTGACGGAATTATCGGCAAGCCGCACACTAAGCGTCCCCGGGGTTCCATGGTAGTCTGCCGCCGGTACAAAGCGAATGTTGCGAGCGGATGGAAAGATCAGTGCCGTCGTCGTACTCAATCCGCTATCCGGAATCGTAATCCATCCGACACCTCCGTCTGACACCTGCCAGGATCCCTGGGCGGCTTCATAGCCAGTATCGCCGACAATGGCGATGTAAGAGAAGGCGGTTTCCGTAGTGCTGCCAGAAATGCCGGTTGTTGCATTGGTGACGCCTGACTGGTTATCAGTAGCGTCACTGTAGCCAAACGCAAGTCCGCTGATGGCAACGCCTGCTGGAGTCGTATCTTCGGTAATAGCGTCAAGCGTTACATTTGAGCTGGCCGTAGGCCGGTCATTGACCGTTGTAATAGCGATATTCAGATCATCGTTGCCGGTAGTACGGTTGGCGCCACTACCAGCCAGTGCCGTGTCGGTTGTGACGACGCGGATATTGGCCACACCGGATGCCCCGTGCAGGTTTGAAGTCGGGCTGAAGGTCAGCGATTGCAGGACGGAATTGAGGTTGGCCTTGTTTCCGCTGAGCGTGAGACTTGTCTGACCGGTGGCATTATCACCGGTCACCCCGGCGTTGTCACCAATGGTCATGGTGCCGCCGGTGGCAGTTAGCACCACCGTCAAATTGGCGCCGAAATCATCGGTATCTCCCACCTGAATGTATTGGCCGCCGTTCATTACTGCGTTGTTTGTGCTATCTTCCGTTACCGTGATTGCCGCCGGCAGGGTATTGGTCGGAGCATCATTGCTCGACGAAGCGTAGAGATTGACGGTTCCGGCGACAATATTGTAGAGGGATGTTGCCGTTGCCGTGGGTGTATTTACAGGATCACTGTAAAAGGCGTCGCTGGCCGGAACTACCGGTAATCCTTCCTGCTGGTTCTTAGCGCCGCCATCAGCGCCGCTTGTGAGAACTCCGTCGGCAGCGCGCAGGCGGTCATCCACCAGGACTTGCAGTTTGTATGTTGCGTTGCGGTCGCCGGTCATCGTGACGGTTAGTCCGGCCAGCGCCGTGTTGACCTGGCTCAACGTACCGCGCAGGACAAGCGGTTTAGCAACACCTGTCCATGTAGCATCGGTGGTGGCTCCCCCGGCAATGCCGAAGGTGACGCCGGTGTAAACGGCAATCGGTGCGCCGCTAGAATCGAGCAGGCGGACCGTAGCCTGGACAAAATCGGTTTCGCCCGTCTGTATGGTTGCAGCATCTCCTGCCGTTATGTCATTGGTATCGGAAATTGTCACACCGGCAATTGCGACAGCTACATTTGTTCCTACCGCGACAGGCCCACCGGGCATTGTCACGGCGGGCGCATCATTGACCGCAACCAGGTCGAGGCTGACGGTCTTCACTACATTGGCATTTTTCACGCTACCACTTCCCACATCACCGCCAATGACAGCCTGATCCTCATCCAGAGTGACGGTCATGGTGTCGGTATCATTGTACTGGGCATTGCCTGTGTAGGTGAAACCGGTGTTGAGCAGTGTCTGGATATCATCGACCTTGCCTGACAGCACCAAAGTGGCAGTGCCGCTGCCGGTAATGGTGACGCCTGACGACGTGCCTGCAGCCAAAGTACCCTGGCCAACAGCCAGAGTCAGTTTCACAGGCAGACCAAAAGCGGAGGACTCGGCATCGGCAATCTGTATCAGGTTTCCCGCTGCCTGACTGAAGGTGAATGCTGTATCTTCCGATGGAGTTTGCGCCCCGGGAACAGTTAGCGTCTGCAAATCGTTGGTATGCGAGGCCCAAACTGTAACGGCCTTGGCAACAACATTGCCGATGATATCGCCGGATGTGGGGACAGCTGCAGTGTACCAGTTGTATTCCGTGGAAAGTATCTCAGTCGGCGCGCCGGGCGGCGTCTGAGTCTGGTTGAGGAGACCGCCATTGGCTCCCGTCTGACTTTCCACAGCAATACTGTCCCTGTCGGTAAAGGCTCCAGCGGCATCACGTACGCGATCGTCGGCAATGACCTGCACCTGATAAATTGCGTCCTTGTCATTGGCAAAGGTCACAGTCAGTCCTGCCAGCGCGTTATTTACCTGCACCTTGGTTCCGCGCAGGGTCAGATAATCATTAGTGCCGTTCTTATCCGCGTCCACGGTAGCACCAGAGGCGGTATAGCCGATAGTTACATCGGAGTAGTCGCCACTTGCAAACGGCGTACCGTCTTGCTGGAGCAGGCGCACCGTAACTTGCAGGAAGTTTGTTTCCACGCCGTCGGCAGCGAGAGTGGCCAAATCAACATCGTCAATACTGAAACCGGGCACCGGGTTCAAAGTGCCCGTCTGGCTGTCGAGTCTCACCGGGCCTGCGGGAGCGGTGACGGTTGGAGGATCATTGGTCGGCTTTACGTATATCCAGAACTCATTACCTGTCTGCTCTTTGTCGCCATCGGCCAGAGTGAAGGTGAACTTGTCGTCCGGTGTGTTGGGATAGCCGCTACTGCTGGGTTCTGTTCCGTCCTGCATGTAATAGATATATCCCAACGCAACTTGTGCCTGTGAAAACGAAGAACCAGCGCCGATAGTTGCGAAAGTTGTGCCGTTAGTGGAATACGCCATGCGCCCTTGAAGAGGCGCGGTTGTAATTCTGTATTGCACCTGCTGGCTTGTGGAATCCGGATCATAGGCTTGCAGCATCTCTTTTGTAATTTGCGTGAAACCTCCTTCTTCGACCACGGTGAGCGGATCATTGGCCGGAGGATATTCCGGTGTGCCGATATTGTTGAGGGCGCGACCTGTCGCCGTCGGATCAGTCTTGGTCGGGTCGGCAGCGATTTCCGGCGCATCATTGACGTTGGTGATGACCACGGCCACGGTTCCGGCGCCGCTTTCGGCGCCCCGGCGATCAACACTGATTACCTGGAAGCTGTCGCTTCTGTCTTCCATGCCGTCGTGCACGTAACGTAGGCGTGTTGTTGCGTCCGCGCCAGTTATGATATTGGTGTTGAAGAGGGTTGAATTAGTAACATCTGCGGCAGTAATGTTCACCCAGTGGCCGTCGCCTGTATCGTCCCATTGCAAACTACCGTGGGTGGGCAGCACCGCGATGCGAAACCGCAATGGGTTCCCGCCGAAGAGACCGTTGTTGAGGGCGAAGTTGTCACCGACGCCATCGACGACAGTAGGATCATTTTCGAGATAGGTCTCGCTCGTTGCGTCATCGGGATCACCGAAAGAGAGATAGGCCGTCGTGACGTTGATGGTATCTCCTTCTTTGATCAGGATGTCCGTTGAACCGGTCGTAGTCGGATTGTCATTGACTGGGGTTATATAGAATGTGAACACCCCATCCGTGGTCCTCGGGACGCCGGCATTCATTCCGCCTGCGGAAACCTGGAAACTGAAATTCTGTTCGAAATCCTCACCGCCGTTATGCTGAAAAGTGATGCGGTTATTGTTCACATCGTCCTGGGTAAAGGTGCTATAGAGGCTCATGGCAGTACCACTCTTCAGCAACTGGCCGTTCCAGCTATTCCCGTTCACGCCGAAGCCTGTCACGGTATAGACGATCTGGGCGGTTGATGCGCCAGCTGCGCTGTAACGCAACATCACCACGCTGCCGTCATTTTTGATGGTTGCAGTACCGCCCTCATCGAATACCTGAACCGGCGCGTTGGGTTTGGCTCCAACGTATTCGATGGCCAAGCCATCTTTTGTCGGTGCGGGCACATCGGCGGCTACGCCGGTGCCTCCGTTGTTAGTTGGTGCGACCGAGGCTTCAGCCAGATTGAGTGTAAAGGTTTTCGTGGTGAGGGGTGAGGTGGAGGTTCCATTGTTATAGACGCCGCCTGTTCGGGCGAAGTCCTCGCCATTTGTGTCCCAGCGGAGTGAGAGGGCGTTGTCAACGACCTCAAACTGGAACTGATCCGTGGGGTTTGCTCCACTAATGTTTAAAGCTGTTTGCCCATACACCAGGCTGCCGGCTCTGACGTCAGTCATGGTAAAGGTGCTGCCCGCAACGAGGCGGACACCGTTTAGCAAGAGGTTCCCGTCAACCGGTATCTGGGTAACGGCAAAGGTAATTTCGGTGTCTGTAGAGTCCACATCCGTAGCTTGAAGCATGGCCGCTGTGAGAACCACACGATAATCATCGCCGCTATCCGCGGTAGGTCCTGCCACGGTAACCGTTGCCGCAAGCGTGCTGGCACCGACCCACACCGGATCATCATTAACGGAATGGACATTGATGTTGACCGTGGCTGAAGTGGTTTTAGCATCCCCGATACCCAGCCCGCCGCCGCCGTCGGTGACGGTGATGCCGAAGGAATCATTCGGCGGTATGCCGCCGGGATCAATGCCGTCGTTGGCGTAGGTAAGCCCGGAGCGATTGGCATAATCGATGACAAAACCGCTGCCAGTCGTAATATCAGCAATAGTAATCGCCCGGTTGATTGACTGTGATACGCCATTGATAACAGCCGTTCCGTTAAAATTAAGTGTGCCGTGCCCTGTCAGAGACGTGAGCTTGACAGTCAGGATGGCATCGCCGGGATCACCGCCGCCGGTGGCGGTGATGAAGTTGCCGACAATGGACTGCGGGACGCTACTGGTCATGGCATTGCCGGGCTGTCCTTCGTAAACAGCGCCGCTGCCGCTGGCCGTAGGCGCCTGATTGACCGGGGTGATGGAGATAGCGACCGTAGCCGTATCGGAGCTGGCCTGAGGGGTGGCACCGTCATTGACTGATACACCGAAGGAATCTGCCGTGTTCTGGTTGGCCCCGCTGCCGGTGTGTGTATAAACGAGGCTGTTTGCCACCACGTCGGCCTGCGTGAAGATTGAGCCAAGACCAATACGCCCGCCGGAGAGTGTCAGATAGCCATGGGTGGGCAGGGCCGTGAGGCGGTAAACGATCTGTGCTGTGCTCTGTGTACCCGCCGTTAATTCAGGGTCTGAGGCAGCGAGGGCTCCCGCGGTAACCGTTGTACCGGCACTGCCTTCAATGACCGTCAGTGAACCATCCGGCACGAGAACCGGGTCGTTCGAGGGTGTAATGGTAACGGCAAGAGACTTTGTTGCCGTCAGCGGCGTGAGCTCGCCGTCTGTGACCAGCACTGTGATGCTGGTGGTGGCTGAGGTGCTGCCAAGTTCCACGTCCGCGGCAGTAAAGACCAACTGGTTTACCCATGTCTGCGCATTGCCCGGTGTACCGATATAGTGAAATCCACCACTAATGGAGGATGCAACGCCACCCAAATTGCCGCCCGGATTCGACAGTGTGCCCTTAGCAGTATCTGCCACAGTGACATCGACCGTGATATCGGAGCTGTTCAATCCGTCGTCGGTAATCGTCCAACCACTCAGTGTGGCGCTGCTGGCGCCCGCGGCATTAAGTGCACTCGGTTCGATGACTGTCATTGCCGTTGCGGTCGTACTCACTGTTGGCGCAGCCATCAGCGCATCAAATCCGGCCACATTCAAAACGGTGGCCTCAATAACGCCTGTACTGCGCTCCAGAACCCAATCGCCACCTTTAGCGGCAGCACCGGTGGGGTCAGTGGAAGCGGCTACATCAGCGCCGGTTAAAATAGAGAGTTGGGTTATGAACGCCTCGCCTTTTGAACCTGCGGCCACGTCACAGCCGTAGAGCAGAATGTCGGCATCGGTGGTAAGGCTCTGTTTCCAGGATTCAAGCTGCTGGGCATGGTCGTTCAGGGTATCGGCTGCAAGCACCGTATTCCCCAGCGTTAGACTGCCGGGGGTGCCGTGGCTGAAAAGATGCAGGGCACTGATGTTGTTATGGCTGGCAAGATAATCACTTATTTGTTTAAGCGGATCTTGCCCTGATTGAAGCGAGACAACTTCAATGACGTTATCCAGTCCGCTCAGCAGTTGTTTGCTGTTCTGCAGGGCAGGGTCAACAAAGGCTACTTCATGCCTTGCTTCCGTGGCTGTTGCGTCTGCCGTGCTTTTGGCAGTACTGTCGGCAAGCTAGGTTTTAACCGTAGCATCCGCTGTAGCCACTGCTGCCGCGTCAAACATGATCCGCGGTTCAAGCTGCATAATTAGTCGATTTGCATTGTAACGGCTGCGGGAGCCGCTAACTGATTTTGTACTTGTTTTCTTTTTGCTAGTAAACAAAGTTTTACCTCCTACGCCAGCATACGCCAAAAATTAAAGAACCTAATTTATATTTAAATTTATACATATTTTCAACAAATAATTTTGCCTGAAATTTTTTTCCCTGATTTTCCGGGAAAAAACTTGATTGTACGTTTTTATGCAAATAGTAAGTATTGTGCAATTGTTATGCCGAATGGCAAATTAAATTTTGAATATCAGCAATATTTTATTCTTCGAATATAATCAAATACTTAAATTCCATTCATAAATAGATGTTTATAAAGTAATCCTGGATATTCAAATAAGACATCAAATTTTGGTGAATTGTCTACAATATTTGGAGATAGTTGAGATTTTACTCTTTAAAAGATCCTTCCGTAACCAATTCCGCGATGGTTTTTCTGGATGAAGGAAATTCCCGTTTTTGCAGATAATCAGGCAAATCTTCTTTTTTGCCTTTTTTACCCACGGCAATCATTGCCTCCACCGCATACCCGTCGGGAACGCGCAGAACTTCTCTTGCCTTATCGTAATCAAATCCCTGCATGCAGTGAATTACAAGGCCGGAAAGCGACCCTTGCAGAGCGAAGCTTACCCAGGCTGCGCCTGCATCAAACGAGTGCGTTATCGAAGGTTTGCCATTATCAAATGTAGTTTTGGAAATAACAACGATCAGCGCAGCCGCGTTTTTTGCCCACACCTGATTGCCTTCCGCAAGCAGTTGAAAAAAAGTATCCCAGTGTTTTGTGTTCCTGCGGGCGTAAATAAAACGCCAGGGCTGATTATTATTGGCTGAAGGCGCGAAGCGTGCCGCTTCAAAAAGAGTAAGCAATGTTTTTTCATCAATTTCCTGCCCGGACATCGCCCTGGGCGACCAGCGATTAATAAAAATTTCATCAATTTCCTGCTCGGGTTTTCTAAAATCACGTATGTTCATAATCAATCTCCTTTATTTAGGATGCTATTGCAACAGATTTCGCCGCGTGAAGTCTACCCTGAAAGGCAGGGCACACAAAGCGGCCTGCAACTTTTTTATTTAGCCAGTCCTTGACATTCTACTTTTAACAATATATAAGGCGCAACTTGCATAAATACAGGCCAATAACGTCCCTATCGTCTAGTGGCCTAGGACACGGCCCTTTCACGGCTGTAACCGGGGTTCGACTCCCCGTGGGGACGCCAAATATTGTTGTGATATCAGTAATATAGAAATCACCATTCACACGAGATAAGCCATTTCAAGAGTTGACGGCTCTTGAGACGGCTTTTTCTTTTTGTGTAGGATCTTCCCCCTTATGTATCTCCCTTGGTTTGAAAACCAAAACCCTGCCTTTTTGTTTAGAGAAAGCTTCCAGTGCTGAACGTACGCCTTCACTTCCTATTGACTTGATGTATTTTGCTGTTGTCGATGCACTCTCATGTCTCAAAACATACTGAATATCGGCAAGCACAAAACCCAGCTTGTACAGTGATGATGCTGTCAAGTGACGGATTGAATGAAAACCAAAAGGTTTTACTTTCGCCCGTTCACACAGGCTTCCCATAAAGTGCTGCCTATACTTAAATGGTTTACCATAGCTTTCCTGTCCAAAGTTGTTCGTTTCTAAGCACAGAAACACATGGACAGCATCTTTAATCGGCCTCGTTTCTTGCCACCATTGGAGCGCTTCTTTTAGCATTTTAGTCATCGGTAACCAATCAAACTCAAGATTACCGCCGTGCCGCTTGCGTGTCCATAATCGCACTTGGTCGGAATTGAAATCGATATCATCCCATGTCAACCTGAAAATCTCACCTCTTCTTGCTGCCAAATGCAGGAAAGCTAACAGCATGACTCTGTCCTGACCGCCTGCCAGATTATATATTTTCCAGAAATCTTCTTCCGGAGGCATATACCGGGGGCTTCTGACCTCCGACATTTTTTTAACCTGGCAAGGATTTGGTCGCGTGAGATTGGGCGTCATATTATCTATTCCCCAGTTCCACGCTGCAACCAAATTCTTTCTGTCCTTGTTTGCCGCATAACCTGACCGCTCATCACTCTGCTTTGCGATATACTTCTGAATATGGGCACGTGTCAGTTCCAAAACCGGAAGTGCGGGATCTATCTCATTTAGCAATCTCTTAAACATAGCCCTCTTCGCATTATAGGTTATACCTACAAACTGGGCTTTAGCATAATCCAAATAGTCCTGCGACCAATCAAACAATGACACCGTGTTTGTCTTCTCTGGCCATATCTCCTCGGGATTTGACCGACTCTCGCTTTCCCATGTTATCGCATCCTTCTTGTTTAGGAACACTTTTTCCTTCCTCTTGCCACTTACTCTCACTTGGGCTACCCATTTTTGACCTCTTTTGTATGGCATTTATAACCTCCTTTTCAAAGAACAATATCCGGCGACCCAAGCGTATTCCACCTAGTTGGGGATAGTACAACCGGACAGTCTTTTCGTCAAGCCCCAGATAATCAGCCATATCTGATGGTCGCAATACTCGGCCGAGTTTATCTTCCATCATTGGATTTGCAATCCCCTGATCTTTCCATGATTGAGTGTTGACGCGTGTTTGATTGCTCATGTAACCATCCTTTAACCGTCGCGGTGAATCTGTTTTTCAAAACGATTCTTCCTTCAACTTTTCTTCAAGACAATTGATCTCTTCTACGGGAATCCTTACGCAACCTCTGATCCTGATGACTTTAAAGTCACCCGTATCAATAAGGCGGTAGATGGTTCGATCGGATACCGAGAAATAACAGGCCACCTCATCGACGCGGTAATACCTCTTTAAGCCATTATTCAAATTGCCAGATTTTTCAGTTCCAATCATTTTAAACCGCTCTTGTACGCTTTACGGACCTTATCTTTGGGTCATGTTTAACTCTGCCCGGAATTTACTTAATGATACCCGCTTTTTTCATCTTCTCGACGGCCTTGCTGAAGTCGATGATCTTTGCCTTGCCCCTCATAACTTCTCTGTGACAGGCATCGATTTCTTCTTCTGCCTGCCTGACTTCCTGGTTTACCGCCCATTTCGGACTATCAAGGATGTCATCAATACCCTTCTGCATAATGGCATCCGTCACCATCTCCAGTGTCTTTTTCCGCCCTTCGGTCATGGCGCTGTTATCCTCAATCACCAACCCGGAAACTAAATCATTGTTTTCCTTTTTCGGTTCCTCTTCCGTGAACAGCCATTTTTTCAAAGCCATGTTTCAACCTCCTTAGCGAATTGCAGAGTAGGGGTAGGTCTGATATGGTGTAACCAGTGTAACCGGTACTTAAAACCCTTTGCCACTCTGCATTTGATGGTTACACCACGGTGTAACTTTGGTGTAACTATGGTGTAACCGGTGTGCTTTTCCCAGTTTGGCGGTTACACAAGTTACACCGGGTTACACTTCCGGTGTGACCGTATAAGTCAATACAGTCCTGTATTTCCTCAGAGGTTACACTTGTTACACCAAATTAAACCTACCCCCTTTGACTATCTTCAAAACCCTCTCCGGTCTGCCTTTCCGTTTAATGACGATTGTCGCCTTCCCGTCCGTTCCGGCAACAAGCAAATGTTTTGCCCTTAGGAGCCCGTAGAATGACTGTGGCGAAAACGGAAAATGATCTCCTTCCCGAATGCAATACTGCTTGACAGAATGCCATACAGGGGTAGGCAACAGGTATAGATAAAGCTCATCGTGATAGCCGATCTTATCGCCTGCGCCTATGGGTTCTCCCTGATTCGGATTAAAGGCTTCCAGACACACGGCGTCTTGATGAATCATTGCTGCGAGGATGTCTGCAAATCTCCTGACCGGATCATCCTCCTGAATCCTTTGCGCCTGCCTTGCCGTAACCTTGTTCAGAATAGTCCAGCCTGCAGAAGCAAGGTCTTCTGCCTCTGTATGACTCAATGCGCCCTTTTCGGTCAGCCAGTTTGTCACCAGTTCTAAGGTAAAAAAAAGGAAAGCCACCTGCTCCGGTAATTTTCGATGTTCGTTTTCCAAAATCGCCTTTTCCCGCAATTCCAGGAATCTCTTTGGAAAGACAACACTGATTTCATCAATATGTTCTCTTATCCACAGAAGGTATGAAGACATGGCATGGGGCAGAAGGCTTGCCCTGCTTTGCAATTGTGATAATTTTACTGAGTCGATGTCGCCTGCGGTGATCTCAATGACCATGATGCGCGCCAGGGTCGATTGCAGGGTGACAATCTCTTCACCGGTTATCTGCAGCATTCCTCTGGGGGCATATCGTCCCTTGTCGGATGTGTCCGCGTTTAGCCTTCCCCGCGCTGTCCGGTTCGAGAAACTTCTTATCAGTCTTTGGGCAATGCTTTCCTTTGCTTGCGCATCCATGCGCCGGTAGCTCGGATGATAATCATCCAGGACAAGCAGGGTGTCTTTCAGGACAAAGCCGCGTTTTTCGATGCTGTTTGCTGAATCATCAAAGTTTGACAGGTTGTCGATGCCGGTGAATTGCCCAAAATGTGCAAGCTGCAATATCGAAAGCGATGACTTGAAGGTGCCGGTGTGCCCATAGACATATGATGAAAAGTTAGGCATTGGTGATAGAAGCGTTGTCAGCGGGCTTAAATAAGTGATAAGAAAAAGCGGCAGGGTGATTTCTCTTTTGCCAATATCGAGTAAGGATAGGCTTGTGCTTATGGCCTCGGCTTCATTTTCAGGCGATAATGGAATTTGATAACGAACCAGGTCTTGCGTCAGTTGAACGGAGACGCCCTTACCGCCGATGGCGCCGCCGTTTGTCAGATATACACTATTACCATTGATTATCCGCCAGCCTGTATGCGCGAAGTAGCGTAAGCGTTTCACCTTTCCGTCCGATACCAGTTGAATTGCATAACGGACGTACTCCTTGTTCATTTGACCGGGCGATATGATTGCATCAGTCCCCCAGTGGTGTATCCAGTTCATTGCGAGAAATTGGCCTGACGGGATTGTGAGCGTTGCAAGTCCGGTCACGTTTCTTCTTCCCGTGATGGTGTAATGCTGCGTAACATCCCGACCATCATCAACGATATTTTCCTCGGCAATCATCGCCGTAAAATTGGCAAGCCGGACAGGATGCTGCTGACCGCTTTTATCGGTCTTCCAGCGGCAGAGGTTTCCTTCCGTATCTGTGAAATACGGGTTGTCTGAAGAGGCCTCCAACTTTGCCTTTTCTCCCTTGCCCGGTTTGTATCCCAGCAGAATTTCGTCAACCCCAGCCTTTTCCAGCGCTTCCCCAATATCAAATGCCATTTTTCATTACCCCCAGGAATAGTTGGAACTTCTTCTCTTCACTACCCTCCAGCAAAAGATCAAGCAGGTAATCGATCTCTACTGTCTTGCCCATCGCCGCCGCAAATTTCCATGCCTGGTCTTCGGGGATTGTCGGATGTGCCGCCACCTGCAGGCGCAATGTGTGAAGTGAGCATGATTGGGAGCAAAGCTGAAAATAATATCGCTTTAACCAGGCATGATAAGAGCGTTTTAGCTGTCGGCGGCGTTCGGCCTTCCTGTCAACCTTGACCAATCTGCCCTTCTCGATTTCCAGGTAGGCAAGAGCATCCTGGAAGGACAGGTTATGGCTTTCCCTAATGAACGAAATTACATCTCCATGCGCCCCGCAGCCAAAACAGTGGAAGGACTGCCTCTCGGCGGACACCTTGAAAGAAGGCGTCTTTTCTTCATGCAACGGGCAGCAGGCCCACCAGTTCCGGCCTTTACGCCGCAGCTCCACACCTTCCTTTTCCAGGACAGCTTGAATATCCGGTTTCTGCATGTTTTCCATTACTCTCATTCCTTTATCTATTCACTTTCCCTATTTACTGAACTGTGGCCGCCATCGAAACTTGAGTTGCTGCTGCTGCGTTCTGTGCAACCTGCGCCGCCAACAGTTCATTCTCTATACCTTTGAGTATGTCCCTGAAGGCTGTAAGCCTTTCAGGCTTTTTCAAAGAATCGAGAAGTTTTACTTGTTCTGTAATCTGTCCATCTGTCAGTTCCATCATGGAGTTCAGACCATAGCGCTGATAGCAGTAATGCTTGTAGTTTTCGTCGGAGAACTTTAGCGCGTTGGCTACCGCGAGAAGGTCAGCAAAGCGGTTGCTATTGCCTCGCGTGACCTTTGGGTTATCGGTCTGTTTATTATCTTTGACGGTTTGCCCTGAAGTTACAGGTAAAGCTTTTGGTGCCTGCAACGGTTTTGCGTCCGGCGCATTGTTCAGCCAGTTGATGAGGATGATTCCCGTTTCCTGTGATGGCGTGAAATACTTGTTGTCGAAAAGTGATGTCCTGTCTTTGCTGGCCGTAGCGACATGGTTAATATCGATGTCGTAGAAAACAGTAAACTCATATTCCATGCCTTCTCTTTGTACCGGAGCTAAGCCTATTTTTTTGACGGTCTTTTTGCCGCCTTCTTCTGATTGGGAATATTCCATTTTGCTCCTCATCGTGGCGATGATGTGGCAGGGCGATTGCAGCAATGCTTCTACAAGCTCATTGTGCTGTGGCGTAATCTTGCGCCATGCTGTCCAGGAGTTACCGCCGCGATCTGCGATTTTGCCGTGGAGATCGAGCAAGCCGCCTGTGCCTGACCAGGCATGGGATAGTGAATCGGTGATGATGATGTCATATCCCAGCTTTTCCGCTTCCTTGATTGCGGCAACGTATTTGCTGGGTTCAAATGGAGCTTCAACTGTGCAGACATCGTAAGCGCCCAGGTGAGAGTAAAGCTCTGCTGATCCTCTTTCTGTGTCGATAAGTGCGATTTTCCCGCCGATGCCGAATGCGATCTGCAAGGCGGAGTAGGTTTTGCCTGATCCTGCGGGACCGGCGATTGCCAGGCGGAGTTTGCTTTTCCGCCGTTCTGCTTTGTGAAAATTACTCATTTTGTTCTCCTTTCGGCCAATGGCCATTAAGTTAGTTTAATATTGTAATATTTGACAAACTCCTCAAAAGACGGTTGTTTCCGGCTGGCTTCCTTGGGTTGCCACTTCAATACATTGCCGGGTGTTACCCTCAAGAATTCTTTTAGCTTCTGATAGAGTGACGCGGCAATGGCCTCCGGCATATGCGAGATATTCTTGAGGCTGTAGTCATCGTTTATTCGATCATACGCTGGTTTCATTTGATACATGTGACCTCCTTTCTTTTGGCGGCGGTGTTGGCTGGAAAGTAGAAGTCTGCTTTGCGTCCAGCGCGCACCTTCCCCGGTTTACCCGGCACCGCCATTATTTTATGTAAACTTTATATTCCTCGTTAGCGTAGAATATGTTTCCTTCCGGATCTCTTGCCATGCAGAAGTTCCCTTTCATGGATGGCAACATCAAGTCGCAGCCGTCTCCAGCGTTGTGAAATATCCAGGCTTGCGCGGTTCTTAAACCAGCCTTGATATTTGGCCGAAATAGTACAAGTGTTGTCAGGCCGATGCTTATGAACAGCAGACAGAAAATCAGCATTAACGTTGCGTGAAATATCTTGGCAAGTGTCCGGTAAGTCATAGCGCAAACACCTCCTTGATTTTTGCACACGCTTCTTTTATGTTAAGCGCGAGTTGGATGATTTCATCGTCAACTTCTTCTCCATCTTCGAAAACCTTAATCTCAACTGCCTCCATAAAATTGCATTTGTATTCCTCGCTGCCCGTCCAGAGACCAAAGGCATGGGCTTGGTTCCTGCATTGCAACTCATGAGTGATCAGGACTGTGTACATATTAACCTCCTTTCACCGGATAACAGCATCAATCCAATTCGTGGCAACCTTCAATAACTGCGGTTTTGACAATGGTTAAACAATGACCACTTCTGGCGATAACTGCCCTTAGCGAGCGATCGCAATATGAGCAGCAATGCCAGCCTTTATCTTCAAACTCGGCAATCTTTTCTTCAAATTTAATTCTCCCTTTTTTTGCTTTGCTTCTTGCAGTAACCATAATCATTTTCTCCTGTTTAGTGCCGCCCCTGGGTTTATCTGCCGCTGTTTCTGAATCTGGTTTCCGTGTGTTCGTAAATGTTAATGCCGGGGATGTAGCGAAGCCCTGCGTCTATGGCGCTTTTGATTTTCTTTTCGTCCGGAATCAGGTATTCAAGCGGCACGATATTGGCGTTGACGATCTCAAACTTGTAGGTCTTTACCTGGTAAGACGTAGTGCCGGACTCTGTTCTGATTGGCTGTTTCTGTGAAATAATTGGCGTAAGAATAACCGGTGCTGCCAATGCCACCGATTCCGCTTTTATCCTGGCGGCTTCCCGGGCCTCATTAATAGTAGCTTCCGCTTCTGCATCAGCTTTCGCTTTGTTTGCGGCCGCTATTTCGGCAAGGCGTTTTGCTTCTGCCGCAAGCTCTTCTTCTGATGTCTCGTTTTCAAAGGCAATCAACTTGCGGCGTGTTTCTTCGTCTTTGTCGCGCAGGGCCTGTTCTTCAGCTTCTTTTGCCAGACGTTGGCGAGTTTCTTCTTCGGCAAGTAACATAGCCGCCTCTGCCGCTTTCCTGTTAGCCTCTGCTGTTTCGCGTCGAAGCTTTTCCTGGAGTTCTTCCGCTTCCTTTTTTGCTATTTCTTCCAGCCTCTGTCTTTCTCTATCTGCGGCAATCTGGTAGTCGCCAGCCTTCGTCTTCACGGCTGTTTCGGCTTCCTTTAACGGTTCTGTGATGGTTTTGCAGAAAGCGTTGACACCGGCGATGAATGCTGTCGCATCGGCGATGGTTTCCTTCCTGCGTGTTTCAATTTCTTTTGTGATTGCTTTGGCGATCCCACCAAGAGTTATGGCATGATGGGCTGTCTTGTCATCGCTTATGGCAATTGCTGCGGCTTCATCGCATAGCTTTGTGGTTTGTTCAGTGAAAATCATGAATTTGGCTTTGGCCGCTTCAACTTCTTTGTTTATCGCTACGAGTTCCATAATCATTTTCCTTTAAAAAGTATTTAGATTGTGATGAACATTCACCACCATCCAGTTCAGATTAAATAAATTCAGCTTCCCAGAGCTTGTGATAAGTATCGTAGCCAAAGGTTGCTTTCGTTTCGGCCATGTCGCGGGAACAGATTGGCAGATAGTCGCACCATGAGCATTGCATTCCCTCGCTTTTGTGAATGCGTCCTTCGCTGATGGAGTCGTAAACATTTTTAGCGGTGTGGAAGAGGTCAATAAAATCATCCATATCCCTGAATCCTTCCTGTCGCTGAATGTAAGGTGTTTTTGTTTTGATGATGTGGATGTACCCGACGGGGATATTGCCACTGTGCTGGTCTTGTAGCCATATCCAGTAGGCGTAACAAGTAAGCTCAAGGGAGAGAGAGGGAAGATACTCCGGGGCTTTGCTTGCCCTGGTCTTTATCTCTATCGGTCTGGGAGTATCGCCCTGCATATCAACGAGATCGGCAATGCCGACAAGCGTGCACGGTAAAGTGTCGCCGTTGTCGATATTGACAATCGGAATCTCAAAGCTGGTTTCCACATGGACAGGATCGCAGTCGACTTCCCTGAGAAATAAGCTGACGTAGTCGTAGGAAGCGTTTCTTGCCACTAGCAGTTCTTTTGTTGTCTCAGGAGTCTGGTTAGTGATCTCCGGTGTCCAGATTTCGTCTATTGCCTGTGTCAGGCTGCAAACCTCATTGTTTTTCCTGGCCAGGTAATGAGCGGCAATACCGCGATGTGTTGCCGAACCGATGAGCAGATTGGTGGGTGTCCGAACTGGCTTAATCTGCATTATGTTGTTAAAATAATGGCTTCGCGGGCAGGTGAGGTATTTATCCATCTGGCTTTTGGAGAGGTGGGGCTTTACTTCCTCACTGTCTTCAACGGCGCAAGCCTGATAGTATTCAGTTCCGATGACAGCTTCTTGCGGTACTTCTTGAATACACATGGGTAATTCTCCTTTCATAATAAAATTCACGACCGAACAGCACAGATTAAATCGTTTTAATGATTCATCTCCCCCTACTAAGTGAGCGACACCCCATTTTGTGACATTTAAAAATGAAATATTTTTTATTTATTTTCATTTCCCTCTTCTATCAGATACTTACATATTGATTTCATGGCACGGGATTTCCTTTGTCGGAGGGCGACGTTTTTCGATCCTTGAAGTGCATTTTTTTTACCCTCAATCGAAGCCTTTTTACCTACAATATGTAAGTTTGGCGTTTCCAGGGGACAAAATTCTTTTATTCCTGTGTGTGATCAATAAGTTGCAGAGATATTTTTTTAATGGATTAATGCCTATTCGGGAACTTTTTCCAGGCTTCCCCTCCAGTTTGTTCAGACCTTGGAGAGCCTTTCCGTATCCGTCCTCCAGGCACGAGATGATGTCATCCGCCAAGAAGTCCTTAA
>JBAXON010000028.1:0-19031 GCA_037133255.1 Deltaproteobacteria bacterium | reverse complement strand
TTTTGTCGTTAAAGCACCCGATTATTCCAGTGATCAATTAAAGAGAATAACCAGCGCTGAGGAAAGTGTTATTATCATTCCCGATGGCGATTTTTATAAAATTCATCTGCACACCGAAGACAGAGAGAAAATTAAGGCGCAAATGGCCGAGATTGGCAGTATGGTTAATTGGGAGGATGACAACCTGGCTTCCCAAATCAGTGAATTTACTCATCCCAATACCGGTCAGGCATTACACATAATGACAGACGCGGCAGGCTCGGTAACAAGGTATGATGCCAGCAAATATGGACTAACGCTACTCAACAGCTATATCAATGTTGGCGAAAAATCTCTGCCGGAGACTTATTTCCGGCCCGAAGAATTATATTCCGCAATGAGGCAGGGGCTGAAGGTTTCCACGGCTCAGGCTTCAGTTTATGAGCGGCATCAGTTTTACGAAAGCGTGCTGCTGCGTCATGAAAAGGTGTTGTATTTATGTGTCGGTTCCATATTTACCGGCAATTACCAGGTAGCGCTGCAGTGGAAGAAGGAGCACGATTTGCAAGACAGGCTGCGAATAATTGATACCGGCGCGGCATCAGGGAGACTGGGGACAATAGTTTTGGCCTGTACCAGATATTTGGCAAAAACGAACGATGTGGAAAAGACTTATGAATTTGCCCAGAGGGCAGTAAGTATATGTGAGGAATATGTATTTCTCGACAAACTGCAATATTTGGCGGCAGGCGGCAGGCTATCCAAGACCAGCGCTTTTTTCGGTGACATGTTGAAAATGAAACCGGTAATATCGCCACTGCCGGAAGGGGCCAAAAAAGTAGGCGTTGTTCGAAATCAGGAAGAACAGGTAAAAATGGCGCTGGAAAAACTGGCGGCAAAATTACAAAAAAATTCCAACGCGCTTATCATGCTGGAATACTCTGATACTCAGGATTGGGTGGTAGGAACGCTCCAGCCGATGTTGACAGAACTATACCCCAGAGCTGAGATTATCGTGCAGCCTATATCTTTGACTTCCGGAGCGCATTTTGGACCGGGAACGTGGGCGCTGGCATTTTTGCCTGAATCATAGATTAATATGGGCACCGAAAACAAAAAAAACCGTTTTGCTTTTATTATTCCCGTGTATAACCATGCCGCAACGGTGGCGCAGGTTATCAAGGACGCGCTGGCCTTGCAATTTCCTATCTTTGTTGTTGACGATGGCTCAACCGATAACACTTATGAACAGATTAAAGAAATAGCCGGCATTTCAATTCTGCGTCATCAATCCAACCAGGGAAAAGGCGCGGCCATCATGACTGGTTTTGCCGCGGCCGCGCTTGTTGCCGATTGGGCAATCACTATAGATGCAGACGGTCAGCATTATCCGCAAGACGCAAGCAAACTTATTAACGCAATACCAGCAGGCATGCGCGCTATAGTTGTCGGCGCGCGTGAAGGAATGGCAGGTAGGGAAGGAGCTCATATCCCCTGGACCAGCCGATTCGGGCGTAAGTTTTCCAATTTTTGGGTATGGGCAGCAGGCGGCGCGATTCTTTCAGATTCGCAAAGCGGGATGAGACTTTATCCCTTGCCGGAAGCTATGCTGCTTAATACCAAAGCGCGGCGCTTTCAATTTGAAGTGGAGATACTGGTCATGGCCAGAAGAAACAGTCTGAAGATTGTCGAAACACCTGTACGCGTCGTCTATAATCCTGATGGGAAAAGAATATCGCACTTCCGGCCTTTTGTCGATTTCCTGCGCAACGCGGAAACCTTTACTCGATTGATTTTTACCCGTTTATTCTTTTCGCGCTAAATTGTTGATATGAAAGTGGATATGAAGCTGTGGATATGAAGCTTGCATAAATTAAGCGCGACGTGTTAATATCAAGTTGCTTTCAAAACCCCGTCGCAGATGCCCTTAATGGTGCTGTGCGGGATAGTTCGGCCAACCAGTTTCAGATTCTGAAACTGGGGTCTTACTAAATAAAATATGAATTTTTGAAAGCTTACTTGGTATTATGCTCGGTAAATCACTCTTTTAATGTTTGATAGCTACTTGGCATATTATCTTTTCGAGAAGTTTTTCAATATTCTCTACTTTTCTCTAAAGAGGGAGATTGCATTTTGCTTAGTGCAGAGATTTCCAGAGAGGATTTGTTTAACGCTTGTGAGTCTCTTTTTGGGACGGATATCGATGTATCGATTGATTTTTTGAGATATCTGAAACCGGCCGGTGTAAAAGCGGCCTTCCGCAAAAAGGCTCTCGAGACTCATCCCGATAGAGCTGTAATGCTTGCCGGTGAAGCTGATTCGCTGGAAAGAAAATTCAAAGAAATCAACTTAGCTTACCAATTATTAAAAGGGTTTATTGATAGCCCCTGGAAATACCATCTTGGCTCAGATGGCTCTCTTTACCGGCGGAGAAATTGGCCTGCACGTCCAGTCCAAACGGCGACTTACGATGTTAGCCAAGAAACAAAGTACCTGGGCAGGATTCCTCAGCGTAAACTGCTGATGGGGCAATTTCTGTATTATTCCGGTCACATCTCCCTGGCTACATTGATTAAAGCTATTGCCTGGCAGCGGATGCAGCGTCCTTCAGTTGGTTCGCTTGCTGTGCGCTGGGATTTGATTAATGCGGAAGATGTCATGGATGTCATACAACAACGTCGCAAGGGTGAAAAATTCGGTGAATGCGCTCTAAGGCGTGGCCATATTTCCAAATACAAATTAATTCTTCTACTTGACCGGCAAAGAATGCTTCAACCCCAATTAGGAAACTATTTTATTGAAAATAAAATTATTCCTTCGTATAAAATAGCTAAATTTGTGGACGACTTAAAAGCGCATAATAAAAAATTCTGGTCTTACTAGCTGATGAGACTTGATTTTTGAAGATGAAAAATTCTTTGAAAAAAACTGCCTGTTTTGTTTTCCTTTTTCGGGTTCAGTTTCAGCAGATAATTGTAAAATGCTTTTCCTTCTTTGAACTCCGGATTAAGTTTCAGTGACTTACCTAAATAATCTAGCGTCGCGTCAAACTTACCTGTCTCGAAATAAGCACGGGCGATATTATAGTACAAATTTTCGTCTTGGGGTGATACGGATATGGCCTTATTGTAATTTGAAACCGCCTCATCAAATTGTTTTTCTTCACGGCATTTCATGCCCAGAGCATTATAGTGAAGAACTACCCCCTCCTGAATAGCTTCAGTACTGCTTATTATTTCTCTGGCCTGAGATAATTTTTCTTCATCGATTAACTTTATTGCCTCTTCAATTTTTTGCTGAATTTCTTCCTTTTTCTTTGGTTCAGCGCTCGCTATTTTCAGTCTCTGGCCTTCCGCAGCCTCTTCGTCTTTTTGGATTCGTTCAACAATATCCTGCTCCTGCGCCACGATCATGCTCTTAATGAATTCCAGATTGGTTTCCAGATCAGTATCGCCAAAATGTACTTCACCGAAAATTTCTTTGAATTTTTTGTGATCGGACAAAGTTTTAAGGAAAGTTTCGATGCCTTGGTTGAGCTCACCCTTTTCACTATCTGATTTAGGAATGACTGGATTTTTTTCTATTACATCTTTAAAACCAATTAAACATGCGGCAATTTTCCCTTGTTTGAGATTCATTTCACATGTGTGGAATTTATGGAATAGTTCAGCAACAGTGGAGATGTTTGAAGCCATTTTTTGTTCTCATTTTTAAGGTAAATATATGGAAAAAACTCCGCCGCCCGATTTTTCATCATTGTAGATGGAAATAAAGCCGCTTTTCTCGTTATTTTTGTGCATGGCGGCAACCATTACGGAAAAATAAAGCCCCAGCCCTGTATTACCGGTTTCGAAGTTTATCTCTTGCCTAAATTCGGGAATTTTATCTTTATTAAAAAGCATGTCTGAAGGATAACCTGTTCCATCATCCTCAATACGCATTACCAAGTAGCCATTTTCTTTAAAGGCACTGATCTCTACATTTTTTTTGGCATAGCGAAAGCAATTATTGATGATGTTGTCCAGAACACCCATAATGAGATTACGGTCAAATGCCCCCAAAAGGGCGGGATCGCACTTGGTCGTAAGTTTGATGCCACGTGATTTCAGCAGTATCTCATGCTGAACCACTACTTCTTCCAGAATATCTCTAATGGAATGATAGTCGATATTAAGAGACATCTGATATTTTTCGGCTTTGTATAAAGATAGAAGTCGAATCAGTCTATGGTTCAGCCGTTTAATTTCGTATTGCAGATTGTAAAATTCCAAATGCTCCGCGCAATTTTTATCCTGGCATCTGGCAATTATATCTTCCAGATTATTAAACAAAATGCCCAGAGAATTTTTTGTATCATGTAGCGTTGAAGCTAAAATATCGGAGAAGTTCATTTTACTTTCCATCATTCACCTCCGGAACTAATTCTCTGTACATGGATAATAGTAAGGGAATATCCTTATAAGTTTCGTCAATTTTCCTTACCCTGTCCAGATATTTTTTCGCATTGGCTAACTTCTCTTCATTTATCCCTTTTTCCTTCATATAGAGCATGAGGACTTGAGCGGCATTGGCATTGATTATCTTGTTTTCCGGCAGCTTTGTTGCCGCTTCTTCAAAGTAGGCAATTGCTTCCGTGAGCTTGCCATCTTGCGCCAGTTTAACACCTTCATCATTGAGTTTAATTATCTCCGCTCTGGCTGTTTCAATAATTTTATCGCCTTTATCTTCCATCCCAGCTTCTTTAAATACATGGCGAACATTAACCAGCATGTCATCATTGTCGTGATTGCCTCGGACAATGTTTTTGAGAATTTCCGTTCCTTTATCTTTTTCACCCATAATTATATGAGCTTTAGCCAGATCAAGCATAATTTCTGTTGAAATATTACCGTCTAATTCCTTGCTCAGTTTTACTGCCTCTGCCATTGCCTTAACGGCTTCTTCATTCTTATTCATTTTCTTGTAAACATAACTTTCCGTAATACTAACATGAAGACGGGCATCAGAACTTTTCGGGAAAACTTTTAAAGCGTCACCCAGAACAGCCAATCCTTCTTCGGAGGCATCACGCTGAACTAACGTTTTGGCGAGATTTGTGTAGTCGGAGGGACTTTTAAAACAGGAAGCCTTGCCCTGTTCAACGGCAGACTTGAAAGAGGTTTCAGCGGTAGAATAATCTTCATTGGTGAAAGCGATATTTCCCAGATCCTTCTGCCTTAATATTGCTTTGGGTGAAATGCTCGTTGCTTTCATCAGTACTTGTTGCGCTTCACCGGGAATGTTCATTTTCATCATAGTTTTAGCCAAATAATCATAAGCCGGCATCATTTTATTATTTTTATCTATGATGCTCTCAAATATTTTCTTTGCTTCTTCATATTTGCCGAGCATGAAATTAGCTTTTCCGCTACCCAATTCCGCCCAGATAACATTGCCCATAAGAAGTACTTTTTCATAAAATTCGGCCGCTTCCTGATAAGATCCCTTTTTAAGAAGGATTTCCCCCTTGAGTTTCATCAATTCGGAAATATTGCGCGGTGATTTATCCATCAATTGGTCGCACAGGCTAATGGCTCGAAAGTAATCATGTTCCTTTAATTTCTTTTCAATGCCCTTTAAGTTATCCTTTTTTTCAACAAGATTTGCTATTTTTTTTGCCAGCACTTCTTTGGCAAATGGCTTCATCAGGTAATCGTCCGGTTCATATTCCGCTGCCCCCATAATCATGTCCAGTGTATTTTCCGCGGTAACCATTATAAATATTGACGAGTAATTGATATATTCACGGAATTTTGCTTCTTCCAAAACCTGTTGCCCGGATTTCCCCGGACCTAAATTGTAATCGCAAAGAACAATATCATATCTACGCTGAGATAATTTTTTAATTGCTTCTTCACCGTTACTCGCATCGTCAATATAATTGAGGCCAAAAGACCGTAACATGGTTTTCATCGTGAGCCGGAAATTGAAAAAATCATCAACAACCAGCACTAATTTCGGTTTTAGATTAATTGAAGATTTCTGGGATTCTGAGTTCACTTAAATCCTCGCTTATTAAGTATTTAACTACACCTTAATATAAGATACTCTAACAAAAAAGAAAAGTAAATTATTTTTCAAGCAATTATTTTAACAATAAGTATTTTAGGCTTTATACACAAGTAAGCTTGCAAAAATTAATAGTTTATTTTTTTAAAGCAACTTGGTATTACCTTGCCAGTAGCGGGGAAATATGTTTTATAAAGGCCATAAATATTTACAAATATCTCCATAAGTTTAGGGATTTGCATGTCATTACGTAAATATCAAATCAAATGGTCGCTTGTTTTTATTACTGCCCTGATTGTGGGGGCACTATTTATCTGGGAAACAAAACATTTAAAAATCGAAACAGATATTCTGGAATCAATACCGCAAAATGATCCGGTGCTTTCGGATGCCCACCATGTTATTCGCCATGTGCCTATTCTGGATAAATTGTTTATTGATCTGGAACAGCCTTTTGCCGATCGCGAAAGGCTTGTCGCGGCGGCTTCTTTTCTGACAGAAAGTCTCAATAAAAGCGGTCTTTTTACCAAAGTAGGCATTGATGATGAGGCCAATAGCTTTCCCGAACTTATCACCTACATCAATGACAATCTGCCTTTGCTGCTTACGGCTGCGGAACTTGAGCAAAAGATTCAGCCTCTTTTGGAGACGGATAAAATCAGAGAGTCTATGTCTCAAAACAGGCAAAGTCTCACGCAACTGGAGGGAATCGGCCGTGCCGAAATGATCTCCAAAGACCCACTCGGTATGTCCGGTATTATTCTGCGACAAATGTCGGCGCTGCTTCCGTCAAATAAGGCTCAATATTATCGAAATCAACTGATTTCTGAGGATGGCAAACACGCGCTGATTATTGCAAAAATTTCCGGTTCCGGCACAGATTCGGCAATAGCGGCCAAAATAGATTTGTGCATAAAGCAGAGCGAAAAAGAATTGGCAGGACTAAATTCGGGAAGCGGCAAATTTATTTTGACTTCATTTGGCGCATATCGCGCCGCGCTCGATAACGAAACAATCGCCAAACGCGACACCAGGCTTGCAATAATTTTGACAACGCTGGGTATCGCTCTGCTGCTTATTTTTGCTTTTCCCCGACCGCTTGTCGGTCTTCTGGCGCTCCTGCCATCCACTGTAGGAGCAATCGCGGCCCTATGTGTTTGTTCCTTTTTGTTCAAATCCATGTCCATGCTGGCTGTTGGTTTTGGCGGTGCGATTATGGCTTTCACCGTTGATCTCGGGATTACCTATCTGCTTTTTCTGGATCAGCCCTACGCCACCGATGGAAAGCAAGTGGCCAGGGAAGTCTGGTCGGCAGAGTTACTGGCAGTGCTGACAACTGTCGGCGCGTTTCTTCTGCTTTTAATCAGCGATTTTAAGATTCTGGCGCAAATAGGCGTTTTTTCCGCGCTCGGAGTTACTTTTGCGCTTCTTTTTGTTCACCTTATTTTTCCCAGAATATTCCCGGCAATGCCTGCGGCAAAGCGGCAGACCAATTCCCTTTTGTTCAATGCGATTAAAGCTGTTGCTGCTCCCGCAAAGTGGAAATTAATTGTCGCGATTATATTTGGATTGATTATGCTGTTTTTTGCCAAACCTGTTTTCAATGTAGATTTTCATGCCTTGAATTCAATGAGCGTAGAAACAATCAACGCTGATAAAAAAATCCAAGAAACCTGGGGGAATCTTTCCGGTAAATGCTATGTCCTGCTTGAAGCACAGACGATAGAACAATTGCAGAAAAAAAATGAGCAATTAATGTCTCTGCTGGCAAGCGACATAACGTCGGGGAAATTATCCGGCGCTTTTCTCCCTTCAGTACTTTTTCCGTCGAAGCAGGGCGCGCAAAAAAACCTGGAGGATTGGCAGAAATTCTGGGCAAAAGACCGCGTGGCAAAGCTTAAAAATGATATAAAAGTGGCGGCTAAAGAATATGGATTTTCCCCCGGAGCATTTGAACCTTTTTGGCGGACAATTGCCGGAAAGAATATTGTCCCCACGGAAATTCCTGAAAAATATTTTGGTATTTTAGGAATAACCAAGGGGCAAGCGGGATACGCGCAACTGAGTCTGATGGGCACGGGCAAAAATTACAATGCCGAAGATTTCTTCTTGCTTATGCAGCAAGCGGGCATCGCCAAAATATTTGATGCCGATTTATACAATAAAACTCTTAGTGAATTTCTAAAAAATATGTTTCTGGAAATTGCACTGATTATTACTATCGGCCTGGTGCTGGTGATTTTTTTATTTTTTCTGGACTGGCAATTATCGCTTATAACTCTTGCCCCTATTGCCTTTGCGCTTGCCGCCACTCTGGGCACGCTGAAGATTATCGGCCATCCGCTGGATATTCCCGGTATTATGCTGTGGATTGTAATTATGGGCATGGGAATTGATTATACAATTTACTATATCTGCACATATCAGCGCTACCCGGATGACAACCATCCGGCAATGCATACAATCAAACTGGCCATGTTTCTGTCGGCCTTTACGACATTAATTGGTTTTGGTGTGTTGATTTTTGCCAGCCACGCGCTTTTGCGCAGCATCGGGATAGTCTCTTTTTTAGGTATCGGTTATTCGTTAATCGGGGCATATTTTATTTTGCCGGTTTTGATGAAAAATGTATTTGCCCCAATTCAATATCCAGCGGGCAAATTTGTGGTTGGTTCTCAAGAGCATCTGCGGCGAACAGTTTTGCGCTACCGGCATTTGCCCGGCTATCCGCGAGTTTTCGCCCGGTTTAAAATGATGATTGATCCGATGTTTGCCGAATTACATAAATATGTTCAAAATCCCAGGCGGATAATTGATATCGGCTGTGGCTATGGAATCCCTTCCACCTGGCTTTTGGAAATTCATCCGCAAGCGAAGGTGTTCGGCCTGGAGCCTGATGAGGAACGAGTGTTGATTGCTAACCGTGCCATTGGTGCGCGAGGCAATGTGCAAGTTGGCCGCGCCCCCGATCTGCCGGCAGTTGATGAAAGCGCAGATTATGTACTGATGCTTGATATGCTGCATTTGATTAATGATGAAGAACTTCAATTGGTTTTAAAACGTATTTACGAAAAGCTGGAAACAGGTGGAACGCTGCTTATTCGCGCGACCGTCCCCTCGAATAAAAAAATCCCATGGAAACGCTGGATGGAAGCTGCTCGCTTAAAGCTGACCGGTATGCAGGAGCGTTTCCGTCAGGAAAATGAAATTGCCGGTTTCATGGAAAAAGCGGGATTTGATGTTGCGGCTCATGCTTCACCAACATCGGGCGTTGAGGAAAAGTGGTTCGTAGGAAAGAAGCGTTAGCCCGGCGAATGCCGGGAGAAGTGGTTTGTGGGGAAGAAACACCTTTCGTGACCCGAATCTAATTTCTTTTTGTAACCAGAATTCCCCGACTAAGCTTTGTTTGTCCTTTCAAGAAGTTCCTTTTCCAGCCTTAAAAGCGATATGTAATGCTCAATAATGTGATCGGGCAAACCCTTTAGCAAAAAAGGGAAATCCTTCTTATATGTCTTCTTTTTAGCTACGTAAATTTCAAGATCATCAACCTTTGCGGCGGTTCGCTTTTCATTTTCCTCTTTGAAAAATTCGATTATCGGAACAGATAAAGAGTCCGCAATCAATTCCAAAGTTTTTTGCGTGTATCTCCTTTTCCCATTTTCCAATTGATTTATATACCCTTGGGAAAGGCCGCTTTTCAATGCAAGCCCTTCCTGTGTAATCCCCTCATTTTCACGAAATCTTTTGATATTGTTACCAACCCCGTTCGTCTTTTTCATAACCTAAATTGTATAGCAGAGTGCTATTTAAAACAATTTCACCGTGCAATAAAATATTGAGATATATATAGCACTATGCTATATATCTACATAAATTATGAATACTCAATAAACGCAAATTATTACAACCGTTCATTATGATTCTGTATGTAGTAGCGACGGCTTATTTTGTGTTGATGAGCCTCTTTAATATTCGTTTCAATAATGAGGCAGTCGTTTACTTGCCACTGAGGCGGAAATATCTTGAAAAAATATATTTTATGAAAAAGACATTACTTGGCGCGGTAGCAGTGGTTGTCATCGCGTTTGTCCTTTTAGAATTCGCGATAGCGATGGCGGAGGATTCACTCACGGTGGTCATTATTGGTGGATTCGGTTCAACAGAAAAACAACTGGAACCATTGCATCAGGCATTGCACTGCTCGGTTTTAGTGATCCCTGAAAAATATTATCCGTTATCTAGTGCAGCGGAAGTTGTGAGGAAACAGATAATTGACAAGGGAATCACGGGAAAAGTAATTCTGGTTGGTTGGTCATGGGGTGCTCTGTTAGCGCACCAAATTAACGGTATGTATGGAGAGTTCGTGGTTGCAATCGTTGGAATCGCATCACCACTCGACATCGCATATCTTCCTTCATTGCTAGGCAGTCCGTTTAATCCGGATGACAGAGACAGCAAAACACCATTTTATGTGATCGCAGGTGTAAAGCCAAGCGCAGAAAAGAAGTGGTACATGACTACATCTGAATCAGACGGTATCGTTGATATTGATGCGACCAAAGCCGTTGGCAATCGTAACTTAAAGGGATTCGCAGTAGTCAGGGGGGAAGAGGCCGGACACTGGGACGTTGTTACGTGCCCAGAGACGATCAAACAAGTAGCGGAATGAATAGCGCCATTCGTTGCCTCCAACAATTGTCCAATCAATCACTTTTAGTTTAAAAAGTTAAAAGTTATTTTTTCATTCCTTCTTTTGAAGGATATCAAATGTACCTGATAAGGCGGCGAAAAAAATGAACAAATTCGTTTCTCATATGTGGTATGTGGTAGATTCTTTGATATATCTATTTATTGGGCCTTTCAATGTATTATATGTTATTCCCATTTTTTTCCGAGGCATTGAATCTTTTCTCGGTATTAAGTTACAACAATTCAACGCACTTAATATAACAGGCACAGTATTGCTGTGGATTGGTGCTTTTATAGCCATTTGGTGCTCAGTGCTTATGCTTATCAATCGTTTTGGTTCGATTGTGCCGTTTTTTAAGCCTACAATACTGGTTACCTCCGGCCCGTTCAGTCAAGTTCGTCACCCAATGATGTGGGCACTTTTCATCGTATTATTTGGAGAAATGCTTATATTCAGTTCTCCGTTTACTCTTCTTTGGTTGCTTCTTTGGATTCGCTTTTCAATTATCTATATTGGCAAATTTGAAGAACCTTATCTTCATAGGCATTTTGGTGATATTTATCAAAAGTATTCAAATCTGGTTCCTCGTTGGCTTCCCAAGTATTTTGCTTGAAGACATATGAAAAAGAGAGGATAAATTCGTGTGCTACAGTACTTTTACGGAGGTGTTTATGAAAAAATTGTTTTTGGTATTGACTCTCGTTATGGTGCTCGGTCTGGTAGGATGTGGTAGTTCATGGAAAGCGGATACATTTATAAAGAATAGTGATCCTTTTTTCGACCTAAAATTAACTACAAGCGATTGCATATCATATACTCTTGTAGTAACCAACAAAACCCAAAAAGATGCGGAAATAGTCTGGGGGAAGACCTATTACATTGACGAAACCAATGCCACCAATGGTGGCTTCATGTTCGGCAACGAAATCTACTATGAAGACAAGGATAAACCGAAAACCCCCTCCGTTATTTTTGCCAATGACAGTTTAACGAAAACAATCTACCCCTCCTATCTTGCCTACTGGAAACGGAGTTGGGTTTCCGGCTATCTGCCTAGAGGCAGAATCGGTGTTTATTTAACATTGCGGTCCAATGGCGAGGAGGTAGGGCACAGGCTTTATTTGAATATCAATTATTAATCAGAAGAGATATGTTATACGTTCGCGCAAGGGCATCGAGACCGGTTCGAACATTATCGATGGTGTGCGGTAATTTTTATAGGAGTTAAATATCATGAAACAATTTGATGAACGAGATACTATGTTTTCGCGGAGGGGGCTGATTGCGGGAACTAAAAAATATAATGATTATTACAAAAGGCACCCCGAATTCCAGGCAGAAGACGATAGAGTCAGAGAATCTACTAAAAATATGATGGCTAAGATATTTGGTGTCGAACCCGATAAACTAGTGCTTACACAGAAAATAATGGCCATAATGCAGAAGCTTATGAATATCGTTTCATCGCTGAGAATTAAAAAAATACAAAAAGACGCATCAGATATGCCTATTATGTATGGCCGCAACACAGATGATGAAATTGTCCGTAGCCATATCACTATCAGCAAGCCTGCCTTGATAGCGGCTAAGGCAATGAATAATGCGGCTGATAAGCAAAAGGTTTGTAAACGTAAAGTTAAAACTGACCCTGAAAAACTGACAGCTTTAATTAAGCAATTGGCATTGAGTTATGGTGCGGACGTAGTAGGTATCGCCAGACTGGAAAAACATCACCACTATTTGCATCGGGGAGATATGTACGGAATGGGTGTTGGTTATGGGAATCGGATTTCTCTGTCATATCAATACGCAATTGTTGTAGCATCTGCATTGAATGAAGAGATGATTAACAGGGCAGTGAAAGACGGTGTATGGACGGCTTCCATGCTGGGTTATGCCAAGATTACTGCCGTTACCGCAGAATTGGCATTATACATTAAATCATTAGGGTATGAAGCACAGACAGATAATTTCTTTGAGTATTTTTCTCCCATGACACCCCTTGCCGCTGCTGCAGGTATTGGCCAGATCGGGCGCTGCAACTGTGTAATCAGCAGGCAATACGGCAATCGTCTAAAGATAGGCGCTGTACTCACCAGCATACCCCTCATAGAAGATGAACCTGTAGATTTTGGCATAGTCGAGTTTTGCCAAATCTGTCTTAAATGTGCTATAGATTGCCCGGCAAAGGCGGTTAGTTTTAAAGGACCAGAAGTTTTTAACGGGTTGTTACAATGGAGGCATCATGACACAAAATGCATGGAGATGTGGATGAACCTGGAAACTGGCTGTGGGATTTGCATGTACAGTTGTCCCTTCTCGCACGGGGTTGACCCGAATCTGACAAAAGAGATGAAAGGGAATAAAGATATAATCCTTAAGATCATTTCTATAGATGAAGAGAAGCGCAAAGCATAAGGGACAAAGAACAGGGAAATCTTTTATGAAAAAATTATCTTTTAAAGTAGCCGTTTATTTTTCTCATCGATTGGGGGTGTGGTTTTTCCGCACCTTTTCCTGGTTTATTGCCACCGGTTACTTTTTTCTTTTTCCAGCGCGTGTAGCACACAGCCTGAAATTTTACAGGGCGCTTTTCCCTGAGCGAAATTTTCCGTATCATTTGCATTGTGCCTGGAAACAGTATCATAACTTTACCAATGTTTATATCCACCGGTTTGTGGCCAAATTTAAAGATGAGGTTGAATTTACCAAGGAGGGTTGGGAATATCTGGATGCGGCAGTGGAGAAAAAGACAGGTGCGATTATCGTCATGTCGCACATCGGCAACTGGGAACTGGCAGCGGAAATGCTCAGCCGCAAAGGCCTGCCCATTATGCTTTATCTGGGAGCAAAACACAAAGAACAGGTCGAGCGCATCCACAAAGACAAACTAGCCCAAAGCGGGGTAAGAATTGTGACGACGTCGGAGAAAGAAAGTTCGCCTTTTGCTCTGCTGGAAGGGATAAATTTCCTGCGCGAAGGCGGGATAGTTTCCATGACCGGAGACCGTCTCTGGGGAGATCAGCGTTCGATTAAGGTTAATTTCCTGGGGCATGAAGTGCAGCTGCCCGATACGCCTCATTTGTTTGCTTTAATGTCGGGCGCGCCGCTGATGACATTTTTTGTTAACCAGAAGGCTCCCGGCAAATATCACGTTGCCGTATCCCGAGGACGGAAGGTTGTAGCTGCATCCCGGCAAGACCGGACAAATGCAGTGCTGGCTTCGGCACAGGCTTACGCTGAACAATTGGAACAAATGGCCCGCCAGAATCCTTTCGAGTGGCATCATTTTGAAAAGTTCCTCGGAAATAATATTAATAAAAACAATGCGTAGAATTTGCTTTAATCCTTGTTAATTTTAGTATAAGAACAGTTAACTTACTATTATCAGCAGGAGCAACGAATGAAAGTAAATGAAGTTCCGCAGGATGATATCACGTATTATGAAGGTAAAAGACGTGCCTGTTATGCTATCAATGATAAAGGGAAATATGTCATTGTGACCAGCACGGGCTGGAACGCCGAAGAAGTCTTCAATGGCCTGGCTGTAGACGAATTAGCAGCAAACCTGGAGGAAACAAGGAAGGCTGTGCTCAAAGGATTGAAAAGTCCGCTTGCTTATCACATGGAAAGGCGACAACTGATCCCGACTATTCTGGCCAAAACAGCGGGCATAGCCACATTCCGAGTCAAAAGGCATTTGCGCCCGGAAATCTTTAATGAACTTAAGCCCTCGGTTTTAGAGCGCTACTCGCAGGCTTTGGCGGTATCCATGGAAGAATTAAAAACTGTTCCGAAATCACGGGTATGAACCCCAAAGCAAGCTGCGGAGTATTATACACTCCGCTGCGCGGGATAATTCGACCTGAAAGCTTCAGTGCACTTTGTTTCTGATGCTTGGGTCTCATTAACTTACCAATTCCGTTGCGTCGCACATGACCTCGCGTAACCTTCATGTTATTAGGTTACTGCGCTTTCGGAATTGGAGTTTTACAATAAAAAATAGAGGTTATATTTATTTATGAATACAGAAATAGCAGCGGGTGGAAGGCCTTTTGTTCACGAGCATTCAGCACATTGCGAAAGCGGCGTTACTTCCGCCTTGTTTAGAGATAAAGGTATGGAAATCTCTGAGCCGATGATTTTCGGCATTGGCAGCGGTATTTTTTTCGGTCATCTTCCTTTTATTAAAATGGTCGGGTTGCCCATCAGCACTTTCCGTTCACAGCCCGGTTCCGTCTTCCGCAAAGCAGCGAAAAGGATTGGCGGTAAATTTGTCACAAAGCGTTTCCGCAATCCGCAAAAAGGTATGGATGAGCTGAGGCGCGTGCTCAAATCAGGACAGATTGTCGGACTCACAACAAATATTTACTGGCTTTCCTATTTTCCCAACCGTTTCCGCTTTCAGTTCAACGGTCACAATATCATTGCTTTGCGTGAAATTGAAACCGGTTTCCGCGTCAGTGATCCAATACTGGAATATCCGGTAGATTGCCTCACCGACGATATGGAACGGGCACGTTTTGCCCACGGCCCATTGCAGCCGCATGGTTTTATGTATTATCCGGAATCTATTCAGCCGAATCCAGATTTGCGTACGGCATGCGTCAAGGGCATCAAAGACACCTGCAATATGATGCTTAAAATTCCCCTGCCCATTTTCGGTATTCGCGGCATGCGGTTTCTCGCTAAAAGAATAATCAAAAGCCAGGATAAACTTGGTTTTAATGAAGCCTGCCGGCAGCTTGGCAATATCGTCCGCATGCAGGAAGAAGTGGGCACAGGCGGCGCGGGGTTCCGTTTCATGTACGCGGCGTTTTTGCAGGAGGCAGCGGAGCTTTTCGGCTCGGATGATCTTGCGCGCTTATCGCAGGAGATGACCGCAATCGGTGATGTGTGGCGTGAGTTTGCCGTAGTTTCGGCGCGCATCATCAAGCAAAGAGGTAAGTCCGAGGATAATTTCAGCAAAGCAGGCGGACTGATGCTGATCTGCGCGGATCGAGAAGAAGCTCTTTTCAGAGAACTCCATATTATCGTCAGGAAGCTCAAAGCATGAAGGCTCTGGAAATTTCCGGAATAACTTTTTCGTATAATTTTCCGCCGGAAAAAACTTTTTCCGGAGAATCTGCCTATGCCCTGAATAATTTTTCTCTGTCGGTGGAAGCAGGCCAGATGCACGCCCTTCTGGGACCCAATGGCGCGGGTAAGACCACTTTGATGCGGATCATTACCGGGCAACTGCGGATCAAGTCCGGGAAAGTTGCCATTTACGAAAAAGCAATGCCAAATCAAGACGCGCTAAGGTCGATCGGTTATGCCCCTCAACCGATATCTTTATATACAACACTGACGGCAATGGAAAATTTGAGGCTCTTCGGAACATTGGCCGGCTTGCACGAGCGCGAACTAGTTTTGCGATCACAGAAGGTTCTGGAGGAAACAGGGCTTTCATCTTACGCGCTAAAGTATGTGAAAACTTATTCGGGTGGTATGCTCAGGCGTTTGAATCTGGCGGTAGCGCTCTTGCATTTTCCGAAACTTCTGCTGCTCGATGAACCAACGGTAGGGGTAGACCCGCAAAGCCGTCATCATATTTATGAAACATTATCCAAGCTCAATGCTGAAGGCATGACCATCCTTCTTTGCACACACATTATGGATGAGGCGCAGCGTTTGTGCAGCAAAGTTACGCTGGTGGATAATGGGTCAGCTATATTTAATGGGAATATGAACGAAATTAGTGATCTGGAAAAATTTTTCCTGGAGAAGACTGGGCGAGGGTTGCGTGATGAATAAGGGTAAATTGATTTTACGGCAATTAAAAGAACTGATTCGCAAGGAATTGCTAGTTTTGCTGCGAGATCGGCAGACAATTCTTCTTTTATTTCTTATGCCGGTGGCGCTGATTTTCTTTTTATCTCTGGCAACAAAAGGAGTTTATGCTGATAAAATAACCGGTCGTCAAATTCAGTTAGTTCTGGAGAACGAAAGCGATTCACCCAAGGCGCTTTTGCTGGAAGAGAAAATTAAATCCAATAAATTGATTTCTCTTATTAACCGGCCACAAGGTATGGATAATGACCGGATTTTTGAATATGGTAAAGCGCAGGCGGTCGTTTTTATTCCGAAAGGATTTAATGACGGAACAAAGCCTGTGGAAATCCAGTTTGATCCGGTGCTTGATACCGGATATAAAATAGCTCTGCGTTCACTTCTGACCAGTTTAACTGTCGAGGTGGTTATGGATATCGATAATCTGGAGGGTGTCGTTTCCAGCTTTCTTGTTGAAAAGACCAAGCCCAACAGAGAATTTCCCAGTCCGCTTCAGCAAACTGTTCCGGCTTATGCGATATTCGCGATGTTTTTTATTGCTGTTCCTATGTCCATCGGTTTCTTAAAGGAAAAAAACGACGGCACTCTGCAGCGCGTCTTTACTTATCCGGTAAATGCTAAAATGATTGCTCTGGGAAAAGTTATCCCTTATTATTTGATTAATTTAATTCAATTTGTTTTAATGCTGCTTGTCGGCCTTTATTTGATGCCGCGAATTATCGGAATGCCGCTTAGCCTGGGGGAACACCCCATGTATCTGATACCGATTACATTGATTGTTGCCGCAGCTTCCACCGGCTTTGGGGTTTTGGTTGCGGCGCTGGCAAAAACGCCGGAACAGTCTTCAACGCTTGCGGCAACCGGAGCCATATTGATGGGCGTGTTCGGCGGAATCATGGTGCCGCACGTTGTCATGCCGATGGTTATGAAAAAACTGGCGATGATTTCACCGATGTATTGGGCGCATCAGGCGTATCTGGATATTTTTTTTCGTGAGGCGGCCTTTGCCACAACATTGCCAAAATTAATTGTATTGACACTATTTGCAGGAATCTGTTTCTATATAGCGGGGAGGAAAATTAAGTGGATGTAAATGAAGCTTTTAAAGAGTTAAATGTGGCATCAAGGGAAGAATTGATTTTCAAGCTCAAGGAGCTGGTGATCAAGGCGTGTGAAGTAAAAGATGTCAAGGCCGAAGATGTGCCAACGGATGTTCCTTTTATCGGCGGAGCCGGACCTCTCAAGCTCGACTCGCTCGATGCTATGGAGATTGCCATGGAGCTGCGGTTTCAGTTCGGCGTGGAATTAAAAAACGCGTCAACTGCGGCTAAGGCGATGCAGTCTTTTGATTCGCTGGCCGATTTTGTTATCAGCGCACCGAAGGTTAAAAAGTGACCACAAGTAAAATTGATATTCGCGGATGGGGCGCTGTTACAACACTGGGATGGAGCGCCCGGAAATCTGCAGAAAATCTGCTTGCAGGAAAAGTCCCGGCAGGTGATTTTTGCACGTCTTCGCATTTAATCAACCGCGAATTGAAGGCTTATGAGATTACTTATACCGGGAACCCGCTGGAAAAAGCGTGGGCAATGATTGATAGCGCTCTTACGGAAGCGTTCAGCCGCGCCAAACTAACGGCCGCCGAAATTGCCGAATCCTGTTTGTTGGTGGGAACAACAGGAGGACTTTTCATTCGCAATGAATATGAGTTTACAGAAATTGTGCGACAAAATCCTGGCAAAGAAACGCCGCCAATTACCTGCCGTAACCGGGGCCCCGGAGAAGTGGCCGATGCCATTGCCCAAAAATACGGTATAAACGGCATGATTATGACATTCAGCATGGCCTGTGTGTCGAGCTCTCACGCTTTAGTTGTCGCGGCGCAACTGATTGAGCAAAAGAAAGTTCGCCGGGCGATTGTTGTCGGCTTTGAGCCACTATTGAATTTGACCTTGCAGGGATTTGCCAGCCTGCTTCTTTACGATGACGAACAATGCCGTCCTTTTTGCGCCAACCGTTCCGGCATGCAAATCGGGGAAGCCTCGGCTGCCGTGATAATGGAAGCAAGTTCATCAAGCAGCAAAATTAAGTCAACGTACAGGTTTGCCGGGGGTTATTTATTTAATGACAACAATAGCCTGACATCAGCCGGTGTCGATGGCGAGCTTGCCGGTAATGTTATCGGGCAGACATTGACTGCCGCGCAAATATCGCCCGCGGAAATTGTGGCTATCAAGGCTCACGGTACCGGAACAAGAGACAACGATCTTTCTGAAGGACGGGGGCTAACCAATGTGTTTGGCAATAATTTGCCACCTGTTGTTTCACTCAAAGGCGCCATTGGGCACACCCTTGGAGCAGCAGGCGCCGTGGAAACAGCTCTTTGGCTTTCCTGTCTGGAGGAAGGCATGCTTCCTAAGAGTTTCGGCTTTACGCAAATTGATCCCGACTTAGGATTTGCTCCCTCTCAGATTAACATTCC
>JBAXON010000027.1:0-19225 GCA_037133255.1 Deltaproteobacteria bacterium | reverse complement strand
ACAAGGATAATCAACAAGCGCTTCGTCAAGTTCGCCATTTAGTTCATCCATTGTGCGTTCCGCGTCAATGAGCGTAGCGTTGAAAATCACAACCAGCATGTCCAGCATTACTTCTGTTCGGCGTGCGTTACTCGGAAAGTATTTTGACTTGGCCAGTGACGTCATGAAATCCCAACATTGAGTCAAGCGAATAGAGTGATGCGTATTGAAACAGGTAAGGAATATTGCTGGAATGCCAGCCTCAAGAGCTTCTTTCTCGTAAGCGGCGACTCCGTCCAACAACATTTCAGTAAAATCCGCCACCCATTTATCCCCTCTATCTGCTGTGTCAGCGGCAGCATCGGACAAGCAAAATTCTGCTGTTACTTCGTAAAATATCCTGTATTTTATCAGGAGAAAATCTATCAGGCAGGCCTTTCGTTCTTTGCCGTCTATCCTGAGAAAAGGGATTCTGGTGGTCATGTAGGTTTTCATCTTCGTGAAGTAGTCATGTGTCAGAAGATCGCCTTGGGTCGGGTCTAATACCATCGATGACACTTCGTTTTTGTCTTTCTCAATGCAGATTTTCTGGTTGAAATACTTATAAAGCAGCGTTAAAACAAGAACGAAGAAAGTCGCTAACGCTCCCAATTCCATGTAAGTCTTGATCATTTCTTTTCCCATTTTCATTTCTCCAATCGTGCGTTATTAGCTCCAGCATGTAGTTACGGACTGATCTGCTGAACAGAATTTCCCTTCGCCGTCGTGATAGGGATTCCCTGTGCCATGGTTCCCATAATATTTATCCGGGTCAACTTCCGTCAGGTCTTTATCGTTATATGGCATATCGGTGTTCTGGTAGCCGCGTTCCTTGAGCTTCTTTGCGTCTTCTGGTGTGTAATCCGGCGGTCCCTTCTTCCATTTGTCCAGCAGGTCTTGAGTTTCTTTGAGGGAATCAGTGTATTCCTCATAATCCAGAAACTGCCCTACCAATCCGAGAACGCCAAGCCCGAGGTTGAATTTAGAAACTGTTTTCAGTATCCCTTCAGTAAAGGTGAGTCTTTTGATGGGAATGATCTCTTTGAGCGCTTTTGTCAAAGCATCCTGGCTGCCACGAGACTGGTTATTCTGCATGATAACGGCGGCATCGGAATTCTTAATGATCTCCGTGTTGCGAGGATTGAGAAGCTTGGTATAATTTGTACACTTACCATTGGCATCATATTCTGCCTTGCCAGTTGCATTTTCCACGATATTTGCGCCGCCTGCTTTGGCCTGGTCAAGAAGCGCTCTGACTTCTACCGGCTGATCGTTGATTCGAGCGGGTAGATAGACATCAAGCTTGTTCGATTTCCCGGCATTTACCGCCGCTCTGATGGCGGTGGCATCCGTTCCCCGTGCGCCGCCGGTAGATACGCGCCAACCGGCATCCAGCGCCTTATTTGTCGCCTTGGTGGTTTCCATTCTCATTCCCACCGACTCCTTGCGCGAGCCGACGACTGCCATTACTTTGTCTCCCATAATATTTACCTTTTAAGCTAATAAATGTTTGCATTGATCGTCTTCCCGGGAATGGAAGCGTTATTGACGGTACTGATTGCCCAAAGCTTATCAAATTCTTTTACGAAGTCAGCGACAAACTCAGGGATGTCGCTGATGATCACGTTTTCGTAGTTCTTGTTTTCAGCGTCATTGGTAAAGTTATAGCTGCCGGTGATGACTTTTTTATCATCAACGATGACAATCTTGTTGTGCATAACTCCGCGCGGAATGTCTATTTCCCGAACATCAACTCCATAAACAGCAAGCAATTCATCAATGCTGTACTTTTTCCTTGCTACCTTGGCTTCAAGTACCATTTGAACTTTTACGTGTTTGAAGTAGATCGCATTTTTTATGGCTTTCCCGATATACGTGGAAGTGAAGACGAAGGCGGCGACCTTGACGCTGGTCGTCGCCGCCCCGATTGTCCTCATGATTTCCGCCGATATCCCACCTTTGGGTGAGAACATAGGTTTGATCATCGTCTAAACCTTACCCTTTCTTTGCCGGGGCTTGAGCGCGCGGTTTAACTGCCGGAGCTGCAACCGCTCGTGACTTCCCTGCCCATGCCGCTGTGATCATTTTATCTTTCAGCGTAGAACTCGGTTTGAAGGTAATCCTTACCGTCGGGGCACAGGTGATTATTGCGCCGGTCATTGGGTTTCTCCCTTGCTTGGAAGGAACCTTCTTGATTTTGAACGAACCGAAATCGCTAATAGCCAGTTTCGGGTTTTCGTTGTTGCCCTGGGAAAGCATAATATCCACAATGGCTTCCAAAACTGCTGTGACCGTCAATTTAGCCTTAGCAACGGATGTGTCCAAGCTGCCTGCAACTACTCTGTTGATGGTGTCTTTGGTTGAGCCGGTTGTTTCCGGAGCCGCGGCCACTTCTGCCTTATTTACTGCTTTTGCTTGTGCCATGATTTGGTGCCTCCTTTTTGTTGATAAATAGTTATGTTATTTATATAAGATTGTGCTGAAGCTTCAGTGTAATCTTATACCCCTTCGTTTAATGCCTCTTCTTGGTAATGGCTTTTTTGACTGCTGCCCGTGCCTTTTTCACATCGTCCTGTGAGGACACTGCACGTTCCTTTTTCGCCAGTGATCCACCTGCTGCGGCAATCAGTTTGGCTTTGGTGCCTTTGCCAGCTTTGAAGGACAGTCTTACCGACTTCGGAATATTTATGGTTTCACCCGTCATGGGGTTTCGTCCCACTCTTGCCGCGACTTCCTTCGCTTTGAATGTTCCGAATCCGGTAATCGTTACCTTGCCCAGCATGATGATCCCTTCTTCGATTACGGCGATCACGTTATCAAACATTTCCCGGGCATTAACGATGGACACGTTCATTCTATTGGCAATGAATCTCACTAACAAGTCTTTGCCCTTTGAGTCTTTGGTCACTTTTCCCGCTGCTGCTGGTGCTGGCGCTGCTGCCACTACTGCTGCTACTGCTGTTGCGAGAGTTGGCGCTGCGACTGGTGCTTGTTCTGGCAACGGTTCTGCTGCCGGTTCTGGTGTTGGTACCGGTTCTTGTGCCGGAGCTGGTGCTGCTACGTCAGTTTCAACTTCATTTTCAACTGCCTTCACGATTTTCTTCACTTTCACTTTTGCCTTTGCTGCTTTCTTTGCTTTTGACATTTTGCTTCCTCCTTTTTGGTTTGGTTAATTACTTCCCGGACATGCCGGACTTCTTGATTGCTTTTTTCCTGGTAGCTTTTCTAACTGTGGACTTTGCCGCTTTGATAGTATCCAGATTTTGTAGTGTCGTGATGATTTGTGCTGTTGTTTTACCTGTGCACATGGCCATTTTTGCTTTCAGGATTTTCCCCGGCTTAAATACAAATTTTGATGATCTTGGCAGTTTGTATTTGCCATAACCTAAATTGCTGACGACTGTTCGCGCCTTTACTTTTTGTTGCCGGAAAACGCCGAGCCCGTAGAGTGATGACATTCCGCTTAAGGCAGAGATGTCGCTGACTGCTTTGAAGACGGCAGTTATCCGGGATTTAGCTTCTTTAATGGAAATTCCCTGCTCCTTGGCCAGAAGGGTGCGAAGGCCGACTATCGTGCAGAGCTTTTGAGCAGTGAGTGTTGTGTAAACTTCTTCCAGCGCTGACTTCGCCGGAATAACAACCACTGGCTCTGGAGTCGGTTCCGGTGTCGGCGGAGGGATAGGCTCAGAAGGCACCGGTTCGGGTGTGGGAGTTGGTTCCGGTTCCGGAATATATTCCGGTTCAGTTCTTTTGAAGGAATAATCGGTCGTGCTTTTTATAAGCAGGATGTCAGCCCAAATGTCAGCGCGTGGATTGTATATCAGGAAATGATACAAGCCTGTTTCCGTAACTGAGTCAAACTGAACACCTGTCACCGCAGCGCTACTGTCATCAAGGAAAAAGAGGTCTGTTTGTGGTGAATAGTTGGTGACGGGTAATACATTAAGTTTATTGGTATCAACGACTGGAAGCCACTCGTGCCATTCCCCATTTGTCCATTCCCCTTCCGTCTTGGTAAGTTGAATACCGAAGTCTTCAAGGAAAAGATCAGCAAGCGTCCGGTAACCTTCTTCACTTGGCACTGAAGCATCAGGGCTATCTTCAACTCCTGCTCTCTTGAAAAAATATCCTGCGTCACTTTTTGTAAGCAGAACTTCAAAGTAAACTGCTGCGTTCACACCGTCGACAGTCGCCGGATTGTATATGACAAAGCAATAGTTATCTCCCGACTCTACGCTGCCGCGCTCAAGACCTGTCACCGGATTGCTATCTTCGGCGTAACAGAGATTGTTCTCAAATGAATTCAGCTTCGCGGCATCGACAACGGGAAGATTCTCATGACAATCTCCCTCCGCCCATTCTCCTTCGCTGGTAAGTTGAATACCAAAGTCTTCCAGGAAAAGATCGGCAAGCGTCCTGAAGCCATCTGGAGCTTCCGGCGGAACTTCGGCTGTGGTTACCCGTTGCGCCTTCGGTTTATTGGTTATTAATTTCCTCATCGTCATTGATGTTTTCTTCATGGGTATGTCCTCATTTCTTTTCTTTTTCGACGGTGTAGTTGTCCCAAATTCTTTTCACATAGTCCGTGATTTGTTTGTGGTCAGGGTGTTTGCCATGCACTTCGCAATCTTGGTGAGACAGATACTTGCTGGTGGGTTCCCAAAACATCCAGTTGGGAATGTCTTTTTGTGCTATGGACAAGGCTTTGTTAATGTAGCCCCGGCCACCGTTGTAAGCTGCCAGCGAGAACTTGATCCGTTCATCGTAATTATGGATTTCTTGGAAGTGGTTGAATTGATCCTTGAGATATTGAATGCCGGTATCCAGATTTGTTTGCGGGATAAAAAGCAGATCGGGATCATAGACGCAAAGGTCTGCTGCTGTGGCCGGCATAAGTTGAAGTAGGCCTCGCGCCCCGCATGAAGAAACGGCTTTGGGGTCAAAACCGCTTTCCTGATTGACCTGGCATTTGATTATCCGCCAGTCTATTGCAGGGAATATCTTTATAGCAGTCCCTCTGATAAGTACGTCATAAATGTCTTTCATGTGGATACTCCTCCTTTTATTGTGAAACTCTAATTCCGCAAGCGCAGCGGAATTGGTAAGTTGAACAATCCCGCGCAGCGGAGGGTTTATACCCGTGGCTTGTTCAGCCAGTTCTTGTTTATCCATGCCAGCGTGTCGGTAAGGTCATAAGATTCTGCAAGCATGACCATTTCCGGCAGACGCTTGACATCATCTGGCCCCAGAGAACCGGGCGTTTTGAATGTGGGATTAATTCGCATGAATCTGTCGTTGAGAATCATTTGACTCTGATAAGTGGCAACATCATTTACGCCATCGAAAAGGATGTCTAAAAGCGGTTTCGCCCATTGTGTTATGCCCCAGTCCAGCCGGGGTTTACGTTCAATGTAGGAAGGTGCCGACCCGCAGCTAAGCGAAAGCATCACGACATCGGCAAGCACCGGACGCTTCTCGATACGCAAGTCCTGCGTTTGGGCAAGGGCGCACATGCAAGGGTTGTTTGCATAGATTCCGCCGTCTATGTATCCGTCCACCGCCGGGAAGTAGGTTGGTGCGGCGCTGGTATAGAGACCGACTTTCCAGGCGAATTCATCAGCGTCGCTATCCGATGTCGGAAGGTTGTGAAACAGTTTTGGTTTCCAACGTCTCCTGGATTGATCCTTGTCTTCGTTATCAAGGGTAAAAGATGGAATCAGAACGGTTTTTTCTAAATCACCCAGAGTAATATCATACCCGCCAACCATCCGGACAATCGATCTTTCCAGGTATTTGTTATCATATTGAGCACCGAGTAATTGCGAAAGGTCACGGATGTCGTCCAGGAGAGAATCAGCAAAGATCAGCTCACCTTTTGTTTCCAGAAATTCTCTTATATCTTTTGAAGGCATACCAGAGGCGATTGCAAGTGCGATGAGTCCGCCGACAGATGTACCGGCAATGAGATCAAACTTGTCTGTCCAGTCGCCAAGTTCCCGGGTGAGACGATCAAGAATAATTGCCGGAATAACGGCTTTGATGCCGCCGCCGTCAATTGAAAGGATCCTGTATTTATCTGCTGCCTTTCCCATGTTCGTAATTCCTCCTTCGTATGTCCTTAGTAATCCTGTTTAAAGATCGCCACCGACAAGGGGTGCCATCTCCCCCCAGCCGGTTATGTGCGCTCTTTAATTACAAGCTGAGTTCTTCGCATCTTCAGCTGTTGTGACCTTCGTTTCCCAATCCAGCGCCCACAGCTCTCTTACTTCGCAGGCACTGTATTTTTTGTTGAGGGTGGTTTGATAACCGTTCCGGCACGAATCTGTTTTACACGCTGCTATTTTGGGAGCGTATTTTTCATCCCATGAGTCAGAGCAATCATCAGCACTGTCGCCCAGCATTCCGGCTTGGATCTGTTTCCACGATGAACTGTTGATCAGGCTGTTATGTTTCGATGTTGCCGTTTTGCAGACTTTAGCTTTTTCCTTTGCGGCTTTAGCCTGCGCTGCTGCCGCTGCTTTGGCATCGGCTTTTTCTTTAGCAATACGAGCCTTTTCTGCTGCTGCCGCGGCCTTTGCTTCTGCAGCACCGTCGGCACTCTCGCCAGCATTAGCAGAACCAGGTTTCGGAGCATAAGTGCCGGGCGATGTTCCGTCATTGCACTTACCAGTATCTTTATTCAAACCACCATGATAACTGCATTGTCCTACTCCTCGATCTGGCTCTATGCCATAAGCGTTAAGTGCCACCATAAAACTAATAACCATTGCCGCGATTAACATTGTCTTTTTCATGTTCGTAATTCCTCCTTTGTTAGATATAGATTGCTATGAATGTTCATAGCGATCTTGTTATTGTGCGAAGTACCTCTTCAAAAACTCTGCCCACAGATTGACCTTGGAAAACTTGAGGTCGTAATATGCCGCATTGACATTGGATGGCGGGAAGTAGATGGCAAGTCCCTTCATCTTTTTACCGAATGAGTTAAGGGTGCTATTGGCGATGATCGTCTTTGTGCTGCCGATGGTGAGGGTTTTCAGCAAGGCTGCTGCCTTTAGCTTGATATCGCCTGTTGATTTCTTCTGCATGTTCGATGCGAAGTGATACAGATCAAGATACATGTTGTCGTAGAACTTGGGTGTTAAACGCCAGGCCATAGAAACAAATCCGTTGGCAGTATTTGGATCAGGGTGGTCAAGCAGCGCTTTTGCCAGGTCGTTCAGCTTGGACGTAACCAGGTCGATCTTTGCCAGGTTGATGGCTGATTGAGTTATGTCCTCATCGGTATTGGCATAAGATTTGGCATAGAGCGGGGGTATCTGCCCGGCGAAGGTTGCCGTGGGGACTGCCGGGTGGGTAGTGAGATATTTCAGGACGGTGCTGTAAGGCCAACCTTCGAAGGGCTCTTCGATTTCCGACCCGACGAAGAACTGGACATTATCTTTGAGCTGGTGCGCCACTTCCACCATCGTCATTAAGCAGGCATCCATTCCGAGGATATCCAGTTTCTTCCCTGTCTTCTGCTGGAAGATATTGAGGACGTTGGTCAATTCCATGTTGTCCAGGTAATCATTCTGGGAATCGTCATAGGCAATGCCTTTTTTCTTTCGTTCCTCTTCCCACCAGCCGGAACCGTGGTTCCAGAGTATCAGGAAGTAACGTTCTGCGGGATAGCTCTGGAATGCCCAATTAAGGAAGTCGGTGAGGACTGCGGGATCGCCGGTGTTGGTTTCGGGAAGCGTGCAGACAACATCGTTCTTATAGCTACCCTTCGTGATTCTGTATCTGTTTGTTGGATTTTTGCCGGCGCGGTCGAGCTGGACGAGAATATTGACTTCCGGTGTTGAACCGGCTTGTGCCATCTCTGCAAGGTCTTTGAGAGAAGCCGCATCGAGGTTGTTGTCAGCGGCCATAAATACCATGAACGTCCACTTTGCTTTTGTTGCCGCGCCTGGAATAGCCGGTGCGGGAGCAGTTGCTGCAGCTTTCTCTACTGCTGCCTTTGGTGCCCAAGTCACATTTTCTATTGTCATAAAAAAACCCTCCTTCGGTTTGGCAAGGAGGGTAAACTTGTGGGTGGAAATTGTCAAAAACGGTGGAGCACTACAGCGACTTGTGGCGAATAAATATATCGGGGAGAAGAAAAAAGATTTGTCCGGGTGATGGAAACGTTAATCTGGTAATATTGAATTTAGCCTTGACTGACTTTTTATTGAAGTCGGGAGTTGGGGTTGAGGTGTTTTTATAGTATCTTTCGATTGGTACTGTGGAGAAGTAATTTTCTTACTAATTAAATGGCAGGTAAAAGTGACCTTTAAGCCAATCGATAAGATAGTTTCTAAATGATTTATTAGGAGATTTAACAAGGACATTAAGAGCTCGCGCAATTTCCGAAAATTCTTCTGCCCGTCCATTCAGGAGACATTCAATTACTTTGCTGGTTTGTGCCTTTCTTTTAAGAGGTGGGTCATATTCTTTCCATATTTCGCTTAAAAAAGAAGCGGCAACATTGATATGAGATCTCATATCGGCAGAATGTCCGCCCAGTGCTTCAGCGATTCTGCTAAATCTTTTCCCATCTAAATCTGTTTCTAGGTTCGCAGCGTGCAAAAGATTTCTTGCATCCACTGATATGTATTCAAAACCGCAGTCCAACATATAATATACCGCATCATGATATTTTCCGGGCGACAATATATTTTTATCCCGGGCCATCATAAGCACTGGCTGTAACCAAGTAGCCAGTAACCTACAATCAGTGGTTGCTAAAAGTCGATAAATATAATCTTCACATACGAGAATCCGATGTGAACTATCTGCTGCTAGAATACTGTCAAAAAGATTTTTCCCAATTCTTTTTGAAATATTGTTGAAAATTGGTGGTATTCGAAGATCACTTTCAGCAGGCAGAATATCGCAATTAGCTTCGATCCAAAGAAGATCATTTTTGATTTCATTAAGCGCTATAAGTAGCCTCTCAGCCGTGATCTCATCTCTAAAATATTGTCCATTATGGAATGACATCACTAAGAAAGGTTTGCCTCCGTGAAACTCGACTTCTTCTCGTCGCTGCCTGAAAACATCAACCGAAGATTCCGTCATTCCTATTCGGCCACACATATCAACAATTGTATCCTCTAGTCCAAGTCTCCGAATTATATAAAAGGTTAATGCATCAGTGACGCACCCGGCTTTTGAGTTACAAATAATTGCTTTCAAAGCGATATCCCTTTCCTCTTCTGTTCCTACACAAACTCGGAATTTCTCCCCATTCTGGAGTATACTTTGCGATGCCGTTATAACATCGGTGCCCAATATTTCTGCGAAAATAAAAATAGGAACAGGTGTTTTTGCGAACTGGTCAAACGATGCTTGAAGGGCATCATGTCGGGCTTTTACGGGGGCGAGAATTGTTTCTGGCGATTTGGAATCAAAAGTAACCCTCTGAAATCCCTGGAATGAAGGAAACTGACGATTAAAGCGATCCATACATTTATGCAGGGAGTCGAGGTATTTATGTTTAATAGTTTTGATACACCAGTTTTCAGGAGGCCCTATCGCTTGGTCTATTGTAAAGACGTCGCCAACTCGGCGCCCCAAAACCTTTTTAGCAATTTCGTGATCTGGAGCTATGGCATGACCGTCTATTCTAAGATGTTTATCTTTTTCAATAAGAAAATAATCACTTTCACCACGACTATTTTCAATAACGAAAACAACATCTGGCCCGATTTCAATTACGTTTAGATCCATCGCACCCGACTTATTGGGCTGAAGTAGGAGAGCCATATATTTGCAATGTATTTCTGGATTTTTAGGGTTCTCCAAAAATATTTTATATCCGAATTGAAGTGCACGTTCTTCAAAACCAAACTTATCGAGGAGAATAGCTAGCTGCATTTGATCAATGACATCGCCCTTCATCCTCTCGACATTTCCTTCCAGAAAAGCCCGTATTTTGGCGGTTCCTTCCGAGCGTCTATAACAAAGTCTAATCCATATATGTCGCATTGAAATATCATCTGGACGGAGCTGAAGATATTTATCGAGAGCTTCTTCTGCAGAATGATAATCACCACGATCAATGTGCACACCCGCTTGCATTTTTAAGTACCAGGGGTTCTCAGCAATCGCAGGTGGTAAGCTTTTAATGCATTCATATGCCTGCTTACGTCGATTGCTCTGTTTAAGAGAAGATAAAAACAGCTGAAGCGCAGGTGTGTCTCTATGAAAATCAACACGACCATCAAGAAGTTCCACTGCTTCATCATAATGTTCCCAATGGTTAAGTTCGTTAGCAATCAAGAACCGATCTATAAAGGAGGAATTTTCATTAATAAGATACCTGGCTTTCAATAATGTTTCTTCGGCGGAACTGTCCCCACATTTTTCTAGAGTGTTCGATAATGCAATAAGAACTTCGATTTTTTCAGGGTAATCGGCAGTTACGCTTCTTGCACGTTCAAGAGCTATGTCATGTTTACCTTCGCGGATGTACGCGTCAATTTGAAGTAAGGATACGAGCACACGTTGCTCATCATTCATTTCAAGCTTGTTGATTTCTACTAAAAAATCTCGCGCTTTTTTAAAATCTTCGTTTAATATCAATTCGGCTGTTAAAATAGCAGCCTCAGGATCACTCCCTCTTTTTTCGAGAAGCAGCGTTAACGCTTCCCCATCTTGTTTCAATGCAATATGGGAAATTGCTCTCAATTTAACAAGGATTATGTCATCTGGTACTTTAGCAAGTGCTTCATCAATTACTTTTGCTGCATTTTCATGCTTGCCAAGGATACGATATGCTGAGGCCAAATTAGTCGCAAGGCTAATATCAATCTTATCTTCTCTTGTTTTGATAGTATCCCATATCGATTGAAGAACAGAAATGGCATCATCAAGATTTTTCAAATAGTCATCAGGTACACTGCCATGACCGAGAAGAACCCATCTTGATTCGCATATAGCGTCAAGATATGCCTCAGCTGCTGCACGTCTTAGTTCATCTGTTTCCGGGAAAAGTGCAACTGCTTCGTGGGCCAATTTACGCCAATCTGCTATTCCTCGCCTGCGCCAAAATGAAATAGCGCCGATTAATGCACCTCTCTTTTTCCGGAGATTTTCTGGCACTAGACTAAAAGGATCGGTAATATCCGTATCTTTAAAATTAGCCTGGATTAGATGACATGCAGCATTTTCATTTTCTGGGTCCTGATGGAGAGCATCAGTTGCTGCCCTGATGGTTTGCGCATCATCGCCCTTTATTAAATAGGCAAGCGCAACATTTGCCATGCCTACCTTATCGTATGGATCATACACAATAGCTGAAAGAAAAATATCTGCGGCACTCTTCTCATCTCCAAGATGGAGCAATGCAGCTCCAATGTTCGTCGTAATTCTAAACTTGATCCGATTTGAAGCACTATCCCAAATTCTCTCTTTCAGCTTTTCCAACAACTGCATGCCGGTTTTAGGTTTACCATTTACAATGAAATCACGATATGTATCGATATCTTTGTGTAAATGTGATTCTAACGCGCTTTGCTCCTTAGATGAAGATCCGCTTGTATTACCTGAAGGTGAATAAGCACCCATCTGGATATTACCAAGTAGAGCTAATATTGCTGCATGCCCAGCATCTACTTTGGTTTCGATCCTATCTTGACTGGATAATATTTCATCTGTGTGAATAGACAAATCCGGGTGGAATGCGCGCAACGCTCGCGGATGCTCACTTATTCGAGACCTTAGGTCTTCCCATCCCAATACGTTTACAGACATAGGTTGAGCTGCTTTTTCATTCTCTGCAGTAATTAAGCGAGCTACTTGTTGGATTTTTGCATCATTTGAAGCTGTGGTGACCAAAATAAATTCTGAAAGTGGCGGCGAGAAACGAAATGCCTTCTTTACCTCATCGCGGAGTTCTTTTTCGCTAACCTTATTGTTGTATGTATTTCCTTCTTTACCTTTACACTGAACACCTATCCATGGGCCACCATCACCCCCGCGTCTTCCATATAAGTCAACACCATTTTGACGCTGTCCTGATCGGCCATTAAGTTGAACGTTAGGATCACCAAGAGTACTCTCAAATAAAATGCGACAGCATCGCTCAAATTCTTGCCAATCTTTTGGAGGGGGTAATGATGCTGATGAATAATCTACCATTGTTCAGGTTTTCCTCTTCAAAGATGCGTCGAATAGCGTCTATCAAATTAGTTAAAATCACAAAATTCTGCCTTGCCACGGCTCGCCTGGGATCAGGGGCGCCAATTGATTCATGACAAATTCTGTTGCTATATGAAAATTAAAATCACCATCCACTATCAGTACCGACTTGATGTCATTGAGAAACCGGGGATCATTAATCTTCTCCAGCAGATTCTGTTCGAACTCGGCACGCGATACTTTATGCCCTTCGCGTTCCATGTATTGCAAAAAGCAATCAATCACCCGTTTGGGTTGCGCCTCGGTAGTTGTCAGTGCCTTCCACAAGTCAAAAAGGTCTCGCCCTTTTTTTCGCTGATACAATGCCCGCATTTTGGTGCCCAAGAGTTCGTCAAGTTGATAGGTCAGGATGGGAGCGCTTCCGGAAAACCAGCGGGATCGGACAGTAAAGTTTCGCTTTTCAAATCCAAGGATGGCAAAGTGCTCTCTAGTATTTATTTCTATTTTGAGCTTTAGAGGAACTCCTTCTTCAGAGAGCATCCGATAGGTCAATGTTACCCGTCCTTCAGACCTGCTGCGTTTCGGCGTCCCGAGCCAGGAATTAAGCTTTTCCTGAATGGCATGCATGACCGGGCCGATGGGACCGGCATGCACCTGAACCAGATCGATGTCTTCCGAGTAACGCGCCGGCGCCAGATGAAGTTTGAACAAAGCCGTGCCGCCGCGAAATGCCAGATTTGCGGCCAGAAGAGAATGACTGAATATCTCGACCAGCGCCCGGCTGATGATCAAATCCTGTTCCACCTGATACGTTTCCAGCCAGGGAGCGAATTTCTTCCATTCCGATATGAAATCTTCTGGAATCAAACTTCCGCCTCCACTTTCGTATTCACGATCATGCGCCAGCGTTTCAAACTGCCTATGCCCCGGCAAGGCTGTGAGCGAACCAACGGAACCACAACTGGTTTCTTTTGAACAATATATTCAGCAAGTGACTCGGTTTTGTCCTGCGCTCCCACCAATTCGAGAAGATAACCAAGCCGTTGTGTCCAGGCAATGGGTGAAAGTTCCGCTATTCGTCTTAGTTCATCGCCGTCCAGTTTTTCCGCAAGCTCGGACAGAATTGTTGCCACATTGTCCAGGCCTGCGGCATGATGAGGATAGCCCACAAGATCAAATGCGGTTGCCGCAGACGTTGATATTTTCAGGTAACCACGGGGCGTTTTAAAATCCAGCGTGGGGATCTTTTCCATGTTTTTTCTGGCAATAAATTCCACCCGAACCTTCCCGCAGATGATTTCAGGCTTGTTTTTAGCTGCAATAACTTGAAAGACTTGGGGGCGTTGATGCGCCGCGCCGTGAAATTCGGCGGCGCTGAGCAAACCTGCATAATATTTTTCACCCAGATGATTCATCAGGTCTGGAATGAAATGACTTGCAGGCAAACAACCGATATTTCTGAATTCCGGCGGAACAATGACGTAAAAACCTTTATACGGCATGGCCAGTTCGCCTTTTTGCCGCAAACGCCGGAGTGCCGCGCGAGTCGCAACCGGTGAAGAACCTAAAGCGCTGACTGCTTCTTCCGAGGTTAAGCTGTAACGCCCGGTTGCCGTCAACTCAGATATGAATTTTTGTCCATGCATATTTCCCAACCATTGATGTAACGCTTGGCCAAAGTAACACTTTTCGTTACTTTAGCCAAGCAATAAATGCAATTCTGCTTTTTGCTGCTACCGGTAACCGTCCTGACATCGGGAAGTGCCTTGTACTACGACCGGAAATGCAGGAATGACAGTGGATAGCGGACTGTTTCACCTATTCCGTTTGTCCGTAATCCGGAGGAACATCCTCAAAGCCGCGCCATTTAAACCAGTCCGAAATATTCACAAAAGCAGCCCATCTGTCGATCATGACGTTGTCACCTTCGTGGCTGTCAGTATAATTATTTTCAGTTATAGCCGCAAGCTCTTTCCCTTTGTTGACATATTGGGTTGAGCTATATTTCTTTACAAAATTTTGCCCAATGTAAAAGCCGAGTATGCGAAGAAAAGCATAATTCATCTCCTTTTTAAACGGTGATGTTTCTCTATCATCTACCAGTCGTATGAGGCTACCGCAGTAACAGACGCCAGCTTTCGTCTATCGGCGTTACATCATCTTTGCGCAACCAGAGATTTGATCCCGCCGTTTCGGCTTGTGAATATGCCCAAAAGGTAATCTTTTCGGTTGCTTCTTGATTATGAAGAATGCAGCATGCGTCGAACTCCTGCCCAAGAGTTCTACCATGCAGTTGATTCCTTTTCTGCCAATTTTCAAGATGGCTGGGCGCTGCGAGAAAGTCTCTCTTGCTCCTGTTGCAGGCCGAGTGGGCAAGAACAAAATTATGGCCCAGATCAAGCGGATAGCGGGACCACGGAACGAAATGATCTATGTCACCACCTTCGTGTAACTTGCTCTTGCAATAAAAACAGGTATCGGATTGAACACTTTTGAGAATAGTTCTTAGTCCCGGAAATACTGTGCGCTCAGCCCCGAAAAGAAATTCAGCCAGGTCAGTCTCCCCCAATAAAATTACGTTCAATATTCTAACGTGGCGAATCCAGGCACCCTGCACAAGATTGCGTATAAGTTCATAAAATCTTCTGAAATTGTAGACTACTCCAGGTTGGAGATTGATGATGTTACCGCTGCCGTGCTGTTCGTACAAAAAAGGCACAACCGCGCGTCCTACAACTTGTAGCTTCCAAAGGGGCATCTTCGCTATTGTTGCAGCTACCTTGTTCAGCAAGGCACCCCAAGCCCTGGCGTCCTTCCGTGCAGCGGACAAAGAGCCATTGAACAGCCCGTGAAGTTCCATGATCCGGCGCAAAACAACCGGCTGCATTCCTGTTCCCTGCTTTAGAACACGAACGGATGCCTGTAGATTTCCATTCGCATACGGAACTGCTTGCCGCCAATAATACTCCGCAAAACTTTCTGCTATGTCACGAGTTGTCAACTGTATAGGTTCGCCGGTGTCATCACCTTTTTTAACTGCATAGTCGGCAATGGCCATGATCAAGGCATATTTGTAAGTCGCTACGAAAGCACCCTCATCGAGAATTCGCTGAATGTTTGTAATGAACTTGAGTTGTTCTTCTGCAATAGGTATTGTCATAGCTTTTTCCAGTAGGCGGCTTTATCCGGGAATATCCAACGAACTCCGCCGCGTGGGTCGGGTATGTCGCCCGTGTACCGCGGGATCAGATGAATATGAAGATGCATGACAGTCTGTCCGGCGGCAGTGCCGTCGTTGATGCCAATGTTGAAGCCATCTGGCTTGTAATCCTTCAACAACTTTACCCGCAGTTCTGCCAGCAGGTCGAACAACGCCTCCCGTTCCTCCCTTTCGGCATCAACCATTGATGCAACGTGTCGTTTCGGGATGATCAGGGCATGGCCTGGGGAGACTGGAAAACCGTCCATGATTGCGAGTGCGTAACCATTGGCTACAATGATGCGGGTTGGATCGAGGGTGCAGAAGGTGCATAATTCATGAGTCAATGATTTTGTATTCACCGGCAAAAACCTCTTCTCTATGTTTTTCCATAAAAATGGCAGAGCGGGTCTGGAAAAACTGGACATTCATATCATACTCATCATGCAAATAAAATTAATGATTTCGAACCAGAACTGTCCAAAATAACCTATGGAAAAATTAAATAACATTATAATATACCAAACAAAAGGTCAATTTATTCCTGCCCTCGACTTGAAATCACATAGCGAAATCTGCCATGCTTCCCGGAAATTATTTCAGGGAAGGAGCACTTATGTATTCAGTAACGCCTGTGTTTACTCAGCTCATGGACTTCATGCCGTTGAAAACATTTCAGAGCTGTGTGGAACGGTACCGAGACAATTTCGGCATCAAGCATTTTACCTGTTTGGATCAATTCCGTACCATGGCTTTCGCCCAGTTGACCTATCGCGAAAGCCTGCTGGACATAGAAGCCTGCCTTCGAGCACAAAGCAAAAAACTCTATCACATGGGCATCCGCAGCAAGGTTTCGCGCAGCACTCTGGCGGAAGCGAACGAGACGCGGGACTGGCGTATTGACGCCGATTTCGCCCATCATCTGATCGGCATTGCCAGAAAGCTATACCTAAACGAGCCTTTGGCCGTGGAGCTGAAGAACACGGTTTACGCCTTGGATGCTACGACGATCGACCTTTGCCTATCTATCTTTCCCTGGGCACGCTTTAGGGAAACAAAGGGAGCCGTCCGACTTCATCCCCTGCTGGATCTGCGGGGTAACATCCCGAGCTTTATCCAAATCACCGATGGAAAAATCCATGAAGTCAACGTGCTGGATATTCTCCCTCTGGAAGCAGGTGCCTTCTATATCATGGATCTCGGCTACACTGACTTCTACAGACTCCATGCTATTACTCGGGCATCGGCGTTCTTCGTTAACCAAAAAGGATCTCTTTGCCGATATACCGGATGACCTAAAAGCCGAGCTTATTGAAACCATTCTCCAAACCTCCATGATAAGGGTTGTTTGGGTGATGGTTACCTTCTGATTTGAAAAGTTAATATAGCTTCGGGCTGGCTCACTGACATCATCTACCTATACGTCAGCCGAATTTTCCTATTGAAACGCCTTTTGAAATAATTTAATTTAAAAGCTGAAGACCAGCTAATTTTGTCTCTCTGAAGTATCAGATTATTTTTTGCCATGCCCCTTTGGGTGGCCATGCCTTCTCGAAGCGGACCCCTTTCTCGATTGCGTTGGCTACAGGCTGTAAAAAAGTTCGTATTTCTTCCATGATCGCTGAAAAATCTTCCGATATATCTAACATTTTATTTTTCCGAAGAAACGAAATCCATTGGGTTCGCTTATCTGAATGGTCGGCAAATTCTTTTGTAAAAACTTCTGCACTGGAATTAAGTGCAGTTTTTCTTCGCTGGCAGGTGGCCATGATAGATTCCTGCAATGCGGTTCCTTGAAATGAATATGTTTGGCTCAATATCCACATATCATAAAAATCCTTCATCCGACTGTTCAAATCTGCCAGATCAAGGGCAGCCTCAAACTTCTCGGCTACGATCGTCTCTATGCTATATGCTTTTACAACGGGCGGCTCCATATCAAGCAATGTGGGAAAGGTCATTTCTTTTGCGGCAGGAATAATTGCGTCACCAAACCCCACATCAATCTGCATAGGAAATATTGCCTTACCAAGGCTGGCTGTAAACATAAGCCGCATGCCTGGATACTCAGAATCAGCCGACATTACCTCAATATTAAGATCATTGAATTCATATACGATACCATCATTGAACGCCAATTCACCAATTTGTTGAATGGCAGCGGAAACAGAATCAGAATCCCGTTTCATAAGCCCAAGAAAATCAATGTCCCGCGTGGTTCGTGCAAGGGGAAACCCCATACCCACGAGCAATAATCCTCCTTTAAGAATGAATTCTTCATTGAAAGAAGACTGCGAAAGTCGATAAAGAAAGCGTTCGAGTCCATACTGGATCAGTAACGCCTGAAAAGGTTTCCCGCTTTGGCGAGCCATCTGTAGAAGCTTGTCTCTCACGGATGCCGCCATATTTTTTACGCTATCACTTTTCATGCGATCATGGCCTGAAGATACGGAGTGACAATTTTCTCGATTTTACAGATCTTCGCATATTCCATTAGCTTGGCCGGTTTGGCATCTTGCCGCTTGAAATACGCCCGCGCTGCTTCAATGGCAACGTCAATCCCCACAGCATTTCGCCAGCGGAAGCAGTCAATCACTGTTTTAGGTGCGTTATAAATCCGGACATCCTGTCCCATAATGTGCTGAACTTCGACACCGGCCAGAAACGCTGGATTACTAAAATAGATTATCTTGAGCGGTGGATAGATTGTTTTTGGTTTTCTTGCTTTTCGTTCTATCGCAATCCATACTTCGTGGGGGATCTGAGTCGTCAAGCCGTGAAAAGAAAGGGCAGAGATAAGACAGATGACGCCGTTGGGGATAGCTTTAGCAACCTCGACAAGATCAACCTCTGCCGAAACATCCATATCCGCAAGCCGATAAATTCCGCGTGAAACCGAAAACAACTTACCTTCATCCCGAAGACCGTAAAGAGTTCTTCTGTGAATCCCCTGACGAAAAACATCCTGGGTACGGATGATCCCTCCCTTGTTCTTAATGATGATGATAGCTCTTTCATTTGCGTTCTTCATGGGTGCATGGTACACAAACATCGGCAAAATGTCAATACTGCCGACGTTTTTTGACCAAAGATTTTTAATTGTTATTTACCTGCCTGTTGGTGATTCCTGTGTTGCTATACTATTTTTCGCTATCGCCCACAATCGGATTACATCTATATTGTGTTGTTTGCACTTTTGCTAAAGGACGCTTAGCCTCTATCACCATAACACATGTGGTTACAAATAGGATTTATTATAAGAGGATAAACGTTATGGGAAAGCATAACCAATCACCGCATTGGCTCGGCCATAAAAACGTCAATAACCGGATGGTGAATTACTAAGAAAAAGATTTGATCAGTCAGACAAAAGGCAATTACTTGATGATATTCGCTATTCTCCAGATTTAATGCGGCAGATCGCGCAAAAATCGGAGATTGCAAATATGCGGCAGTTTGAAGAAGATGTCATAAATACATGCAGATGAAGGGATAATGGGGTAGATTAGTATCGGAAAAAGGTCGGAGAAATTTTGGTGAACGAAGTTAGTGTCAAGAGTGTGATAAATTGTGATAAAATGAGGCCTGTTTTGGGGTTAATACCCCTATTATTTGGATGCGGGGGGCTAAAATTCCCTCCGTTAATGTGATAAAATCGTGATAGAATAACAGGAAAAGAGAGGGAATAGTTAGAATTGACGGAAATAGACAGAATTGTTTTTATGTTTATTTCTAGGTGCTTACGGGAAATCAGACCTTAGATCAAGGGGTTAAATTTTTGTTAATTCGGACTCAAAATCCCCCGCTCGCAAGGGCATCTCGGTTCGATTCCGAGCTCCGGCA
>JBAXON010000026.1:0-19277 GCA_037133255.1 Deltaproteobacteria bacterium | reverse complement strand
TGGGAACAACTACAAAATCAGAAAAATATAAAAGAAAATATATTTATTTCATTTTCCCCTTTCTCGCTATTTGCTTCTTTGCCTTTCAAGGTTGCGCAAACAGCGGGAAACCTCGTTACGATGTTGAAAATTATCTTTTGAGCTATACCGCTCCAGCCTTCGAAAACAAAACTAAGCTGGATAAAACAATTCGGATTTCTCGCTTTACAATTGCCGCTGCTTATAACAACCAAAACATGATTTTCCGCACAAATGATTATAATGTTGATTTTTTCAATTATAACCGCTGGGCGGTGAACCCTGCCGATATGACTGCCGATATTTTGTTGCGGGACATGCAGGAAAGCGGGCTTTTCCTCGCCGTGTTTTCCCGTTATGCGGTAGAAGAAACCCGTTTCCTTATTCAAGGCGGAATTAATGATTTTTTCTTACGCATAGGGGATAAGAGTAAAGTTGCTGTTATAGCAATAGAGATAACTCTAAAAGATTCCCTGCAAAAGGAAGCGACAAAGAAAATAGTTTTTCAAAAAAAATATAGCCGTGAAGAAACGCTCACCGATCAATCACCACATGGCTACTGTCAGGCAATGAGCAAAGCACTGAAGAACCTTTCGCAACAAATTACCACAGATGTTTATGCAGCGATTAAAGCATCCGCGAACTAGTTTTAAAAACGCTGATCATTTGCTCATGAATTAAACCATTAGAAATAAGCACATCAGGCGAATAAATATTCCACTTACCGCCGGACATATTCGAGATAATTCCTCCTGCTTCTTCCACCATCAGGCAGGCGGCAGCCATATCCCACGGCATTAGCTTTAATTCCCAAAACCCGTCAAACCGGCCGCAAGCGAGATAGGCAATATCCAAAGCGGCAGCTCCCGCACGACGAATGGCCTGTGCTTCCACAGCCATCAAATTAAAATGATTGATATTGTTATCATTGCTTTCGCGGATGTCATAAGGAAAACCGGTTGCCAAAAGACTGCGGGAGAGTGTGGAGATCGCGGAAACCTTCAATTTTTTTCCGTTTAAATAAGCGCCCTTCCCTCGCTCAGCAACAAACAGGTCATCCCGCAGAGGATCATAAATTACGCCCAAAGCAATTACACCTTCACTCTCCAAAGCAATGGAAACACAAAAAACAGGATAACCGTGAGCATAATTTGTCGTTCCATCAAGGGGATCAATTATCCACCGCAGCTTCGCCTGTGAATTTTGGGCCGGTGATTCTTCCGATAAAATTCCATGGTTAGGAAAGCTGCTGGAAATTGCCGCGATGATCAAATCTTCAGACATTCTATCTGCCTCAGTAACCAGATTGATCTCACCCTTATAATAAATTTCATGTGGCTCATTAAACTTTCCGCTGAGAAGATTACCCGCTTCCCGCGCTAAGTTTATGGCAAAATCTGTCAGTCCCTTCATAAATAAACTCTCCTCAATATATTTTGATTGCAACATCAATTATTTGTTAACCATAAATCAGAAATAATGGTAAGCTTTATTAGAAGTTGCGCAACTGAAAAATTAATGTTAAAAGCTGAACAACTAAATATTATTATTGGTGGTACATTTATGAATGAAGAAAAAATCAATAATACTTTTCAATCTCTGAAAGAAAAAAGAGAAGCTTTGGGGCTTACGCTGAAGGATATATTCCAGCGCACGCGAATAACCGCCGTTAATATTGAAGCTATTGAAAACGGCAAGTTGCATCTGTTGCCTGTACCAATCTACACAAAAAATTTCATCAAAACTTATGCACGTACCCTTGGAGTTGACAGCAAGCCGATTCTCGAAAGCTACGAAGAGTATCTTAGCTCTCTCCAAATAACGGAAACTCCGCCACCGGAAAATCTACCGGAAAATATGTCTTTTCTCGATAAAATAGTCCAATATAAAGTCTACTTATGGACTGCGGCAGGCTTAGTTTTTATTGCTATGGTGTCATTACTTATTTTCTCACCAGATCAGCCGGCAAGCGATACTTCTAAAAACCAAGCAGGGAAAATGGAAGCTATTGATCTGGAAAAAAAGGCGGATGCTTTATCCTCTACCCCCAAAGTAGCAGTCCCCACAAACGAGCAGGTCAAAACTATTCCTAAGTCTTCCTCAGATGAAACAAATAAAATAAATCAAGTTCAGGTTCAATCAAATCCTATTGGCCAAGATAGTAACGTGACGGAACCTAGCGCAGCCAAAGTTCAAAACACACAGGCGGTAGCAAGCAGTGGAAAAGGTAGCCTTTTAGTTATTAAAGCTACAGAAGAAACATGGATGAGAATCAAAATAGGCCAGAATCCAACGTATCAAATTCTGTTAAAACCTGGAGAAAAAATTGAACGCAAAGTATCGAGCGTGGAAATGGACATTGGTAACGCCGGCGGAATTCAAATCCAATTTAAAGGTAAAAACATTGAGAATATAGGCAAGTCGGGAGAGGTCATCCACTTGCGTCTACCATAATTAAAAAAATGAAACTCTACGAGGTAATATTATGTTTGGAATGGGTATGCAGGAACTACTGATAATATTAGTAATTATCCTGATTATTTTTGGAGCCGGCAAACTACCGGAAATTGGTTCGGCTCTGGGCAAAGGAATTAAGAATTTCAAGAAAACAATGAACGACAACAACGAAATCACCAATTCGCCGCCCAAAAAAGAGGAGGAGAAAAAATAGATTGGCAGGTGGAGAAAATTGTCTTTATAATAGGATCATAGAAAAAGGCAGTGTCAGCAACGACACTGCCTTTTTTGTAACTATATTTTGTTGCGGTATTTTTTAATACAATGCAGCTTCAAGCCTAAAAAGGAACATCCTCCAATGGTGTGCTGCTACTGGCTGCATGGGAAGTCGCGGAATCTGGCATTGATTCTTCTGGTTTGTTTTGGCCTTTAGAATCCAGCATCTGCATATTACTTGCGACGATTTCCGTGGTGTAGCGTTTGACACCTTCCTTATCTTCCCACGAACGGGTTTGAATGCGTCCTTCAATAAAAATCAATTTACCTTTGACCAGATAATTGCCGCATATTTCTGCCAATTTCCCAAATGTAACTATTCTGTGCCACTCCGTTTTTTGGACTTTTTCTCCGCTTTTATCTTTCCATTGTTCGTCCGTGGCCATATTGAAGCTAGTAACCATTGCGCCATCTGCCGCATACCGAACCTCCGGATCTTTACCCAACCTGCCAATCAACATAGCTTTGTTTACCATTTTGCCCCCCTCTTATTTTAAATGTGCACCTATAATACATAACATGTCTGTCTGTAGCAAACTAATTTTAACAACTGTGCCACAAGCTGATTGCCACAATAAAGCTGTCAGAATCAAGCTTGACTAATTGGTAAAATAAATATAGTCAGGTCCAGTTTTATCATGGGTGTGAACTCCAAAGCAAGCTTCTGGGAGTTTCACAATAAAAAGCGGAGAAATTATGGAAGATAATGACCTTTTAAAGGTTCGCCTGGAAAAAATCGCGGCCTTAAAAGCAGCCGGAATTGAATTGTATCCCAATGATGTCCGGCCACAAAACACAACTGCGGAAATATTGGCTGAGTTTGGCAATTCTGCGGCAGAAGCGCTTGCTGGCATACCGCAACAATTTTCCATTGCAGGGCGTTTAATGGCAGTGCGTAATTTTGGCAAGGCGGCATTTGTCAAGATCCAAGACCGTAAAGGCCAGATACAAAGTTATGTAGCTAAGGATATTCTAAACGAAAACGCTTTTTTTGTTTTCAAAAAACTGGATATCGGTGATATTGTTTATATTTCAGGGAAGCTTTTCCGCACTAAGACCAATGAATTGACCATCGAAGCTCATGATTTACGGCTTCTGTCCAAATCTCTGCACCCGCTTCCTGAAAAGTGGCATGGCCTTACTGATGTCGAAACAAGATACCGTCAAAGGCATCTTGATTTAATAGCAAGCCCCGCAGTTAAAGAAATTTTTTACAGGCGAAGCCGCATTATTCAGCTCATTCGGCAATTTATGGATAATCAGGATTTTCTGGAAGTCGAAACACCGATGATGCAGCCACGCGCCGGCGGCGCAGTAGCCCGTCCTTTCAAGACTCATCATAATTCTTTAGATATGGATTTATACCTACGCATTGCGCCGGAACTTTATTTAAAACGCCTTGTAACGGGTGGAATGGAAAGAGTATATGAAATTAACCGGAACTTCCGTAACGAAGGTATTTCGACTTTTCATAATCCGGAATTTACCATGTTAGAATTTTATCGAAGTTACGCTACCTATGAAGACTTGATGTCTTATACTGAAGAGCTGTTTGCATTTATCGCCAGCAATATTTTCGGCTCCCTTAAGTTCACCTATCAGGGGACAGAAATTGATTTATCTCCGCCTTGGCGGCGTATTTCTGTAAAAGATGCTCTTTTGCAGATGGCTGGTATTGATAAATCCACACTGGAGGATCATACCCAAGCACTCGATTTCGCCAGAAAAGTTGGTTGCGAGGTCAAAGATACCGATCCACTAGGAAAGGTTTTAATGGCTATTTTTGATGAAGTTGTGGAAAAGAAACTCATCCAACCTACATTTGTGACCGATTATCCGGTAGCAGTATCACCGCTTTCGCGCAGATCAAGCACGGATCCGGATATTGTCGACCGCTTTGAGTTATATATTTACGGTCGGGAAATTGCTAATGCCTTCTCTGAATTGAATGACCCTGCCGATCAAAGAGAAAGATTTCTGCAACAGCTAAAAGAAAGAGAAACGGGTAATGACGAAGCCCACGAAATGGACGAAGACTATATCCATGCGCTTGAATATGGCATGCCACCCACAGCCGGAGAAGGTATCGGTATTGACCGCCTGGTAATGCTTTTTACCGATTCAGCTTCCATTAGAGATGTCATTTTATTCCCGTTGCTTCGAACAAAACAGGATGCCGGCGGCTCTATTAACAATTAATTTTATCATATATCAGGAATATTATTAATGCCTTACGAATTATTTATAAGCAAACGCTATTTAAAAGCTAAACGCAAGCAGGTGTTTGTTTCGATTATTACTTTCATCTCTATTTTCGGTATTTTTCTGGGTGTAGCAGCCCTAATTATTGTGCTTGCCGTTATGAATGGTTTTGAAGAAGACTTGCGCACAAAAATTCTGGGAATTAAATCTCATATTGAATTGACAACCGATATAATGGGGCCAATGAAAAATTATTCAAAAGTCGGAGAAAGCATTGCCACAACAGAAGGCATTGTCGCCACGACTCCATTTATCTACAGCCAGGCCATGATCCGTAACAACAACGGCGTGACCGGCGTAATCTTGCGTGGATTGGATACCCAAGGTGCTTTTAAGGTCATTAATTTAGGAAAAATCAGGGAAGGTAATATTGAACATTTAAATAAAATTCCACCTGAAATAGCAAAAACTTTTAAAAACGAAGATAAACAATCAGGCGGAATTGTCATTGGTAAAGAAATGGCCAGGAATCTTGGCATTTATCTGCACGATACAATCACAATAATATCTCCTGTAGGCATTTCTACACCTATGGGCATGATGCCGCGTATGAAAAGATTCATCGTTGTGGGCATTTTTGAATCCGGGTTCTATGAATACGATTCGACGCTAGCTTATTTATCCCTGAGAAATTGTCAGGATTTTCTGCAAATGGGAGATACCGTAACAGGAATAGATATTAAAGTAGATGATATTTATAAAGCGGACAGCATTGCCAGAAAAATTCAAAGTAAGCTGGGATTCCCCTTTCTGGCTCACAACTGGATGCAAATGAACAAAAACCTTTTCTCCGCTTTGAAGTTGGAAAAACGCGTCATGTTTATTATTTTGAGTTTAATTGTCCTTGTCGCTGCCTTCAATATAATCAGTGCCTTAATTATGATTGTCATGGAAAAAAATAAGGATATTGCCATTTTAAAATCCATGGGGGCAACTTCCAATACAATTATGAAAATATTTATCTATCAGGGGTTGATAGTCGGCGTTATCGGTACTTTTCTGGGATGCGCCGGAGGGTTAGCCGTAGCTTTAAATTTGCAGAAAATATCACTTTTTGTGGAAAAAATTTTCCACTTCAAAATTTTGCCCGGTGATGTTTATTACTTAAGCGAACTTCCGTCAAAAATTAATTATCCGGATGTGGTTATCATTGTTATAGGGACAATGGTTATTTGTTTTTTATCAACGATTTATCCATCGCTTAAGGCCTCAAGGCTGGACCCCGCGGAAGCATTAAGATACGAATAAAATTCTGAGCGCGTACATATAAAAATGATTATACTTAACAATTTATCGAAAACTTTTTTAAAAGACGGAAACAAAATTGAGGTTTTACGAGGCATTGACCTGGAAATTAAAAAGGGTGACTCCCTGGCGATTCTAGGTGTTTCCGGTGCGGGTAAAAGCACACTTATCCATATTTTAGGCACGCTGGATCACCCGACAAGTGGAAATATCTCCATTAATGGCATAAATATTTTTGATTGGGATGAAAATAAAATGGCGCGGTTTCGCAATTCCAATATCGGCTTCGTCTTTCAGTTTAATAATTTACTCCCTGAATTCGATGCCCTGGAAAACACAATGATGCCGGCGTTAATTAGTGGAATGCCCAAGAAACTGGCGGCACAAAAAGCATATTCTCTGCTTGAAGAAATGGGATTAGAAAAGCGCATACGGCATAAACCCGGTGAACTATCCGGCGGCGAGCAGCAACGCGTGGCTATCGCCCGGGCTCTGGTTATGGAGCCGGAAATATTGCTTGCCGACGAACCTACAGGAAACCTTGACACGGAGACAGGAAAAAAGATAGAAGACATTCTAGTTAATTTAAATGCGACAAAAAAAATTACTCTTGTCATTGTAACACATAATAAATTACTATCAGAAAGGATGTCCGGAAAGATCGGACTAAGGGACGGAAAAATTTATGATTATAATTAAAACAGTTAGATACACATGCTTAATTTTATTTTTTCTAACAATTACTTTCCTTTCCTCGGCTTATTCTCAGGAAGTAAAGAAGTTTAGCATCATGCCTTTTGAAATATACAGCAAAGGCGATGGCACTGCTATTCATGATTCCCTATATAAAAGCTTGATTGAGGAATTGAAAAAGGAAAAACTCGTTGAAGTTATTCCGGCGGATAAATATCTTCAAGGTAATATCAAGTTCGACAAACGACGCGCAATCGAAATCGGGAAAAAGACGGGCGTTAATTTTGTTGTTTACGGCAGCTTGACCCAACTGGGAGAGAATTTAAGCTTTGATGCACAAATTGTTGATGTTTCTAAAGGAATCAATTTATCTGGTTTTTCCACTTCAGGTAAAGGATTAGGCGATATTGGTGCGATGGCAATAACACTGAAGACGGAAATCCTTAGCCGTGCCGGTTTAATTCAAAAAATAGTTAAAATTGAAATTAAAGGAAATCGGAAAATTGATGCCTCAGCTATCCTCCAGCAGATCAAGAGTAAAGTCGGCAACCCTTTCTGGGAAGCAGACATTAGCGCCGATATTAAAACTATTTTCAAAATGGGCTTTTTTCTGGACGTAACTGCCGACGCGATATCGACACCCGAAGGGAAAGGATTGATCTTCACTGTACAGGAAAAAGGATTAATTTCCGACATAAAAATAAGTGGCAACAAAGCCTTGAGTAAAGATGACATCCTGGAAGTTCTAACTATAAAGACTCGACAAAACCTTAATCAGGAAAAAATTAAAGCGGACGTGGAGAAGATAAAAATTCTTTATGAGAACAAAGGGTACAACAATGCTGATGTAACCGACAAAGTAGAAAAAGATGGAGAAAAAGATTTTCGAATAATTTTTGATATTAAAGAAAATAGTAAAATTTACGTAAAAACAATAACTTTCGAAGGAAACGAGGCGTACAGCTCAAAAGAGCTCAAAAACATGATGAGCTCAACAGAATCCACTCTTTTCAGTTTCTTTTCTGATGCGGGCATGCTCAAGCGTGATCAACTAAAGCAGGATGTCCATAAACTCAGTACTTATTATTTCAATAATGGTTTTATAAACTCTCAAGTGGGCGAACCGGAAATAACTCGCGATGAAAAGGCAATTTACGTAAAAATTAAAATCAAAGAAGGAAAAAGATTTAAATTCGGGAAGATAGAAATTTCCGGTGATTATCTTATCAAGCCCCAAGCTGAATTATTGAAGTCAATAAAAATAAAAGAGGGAAACTATTACGATCGAGAATCACTGGCAAAAGACATAGATTTCTTAACAGAGGCCTGCAATGATGAGGGTTATGCCAATGCCGATGTCAACCCCAAAGTCAACATTCGGGATAAGGAACAATTAGTTGATATAGACTTTCAGTTAAAAAAAGGCTCACTGGTTTATATTAATCGAATCAGCATTACCGGCAATACCATTACCCGAGACAAAGTTATCCGGCGTCAACTGGAGGTAGTTGAAGGAAGTTTGTATTCCAGCAGCAACTTAAAGCAAAGTTATGCCAACTTGAACCGCTTGCGCTATTTTGAAGAAGTTGACTTTCAAACAGACAAAAACCCTGAAAAAAATGAAATGGATGTCAATATCCGAGTTAAAGAAAAAAATACAGGCATGTTTATGGTGGGTGCAGGTTACAGTGCCATCGATAAAGCTACTGTCATGGGGCAAATTGCCCAGCAGAACTTTCTGGGCTATGGTCAAATTCTTAGCCTTAAAGCATCTATAGGCTCAGCAACCAGCAACTATGAGTTATCTTTTACGGAGCCATGGCTCTTTGATCTGCCCCTCTGGTCTTCAGCGAACATCTGGAACTATAGGCAAATTTCTGACTCTTACACTTTAGACACGAAGGGCGCGGGATTTACTTTAGGCTATCCAATCTGGGAAAGAATTCGAGGTTACGTTGGTTATAATTTTACGATTAACAATATTCAGGATGTTACAGATACAGCACCAGACTATGTAAAAACTCAGGCAGGGCAGAGAACCGCTAGTGCCGTAACATTATCTTTAGGGCGCGATACAACCGATGATAATATGTTCCCGACTAAAGGGACCAGCGCCAGCATATCAGTTCAGCATATTGGTCCTCCGCTGGGCGGCGATATTAAATTAACTAAATACAGTGCAGGCGCAAATGCCTATTATTCGCTTTTTTGGGATATGGTCTTTGGGGCAAAAGGAAGAATAGGCTACCTGCAAAACAATGATGATAGCGACAGCAGAATCCCCCTTAACGAAAGATATGTTTTAGGCGGAATCAGTTCTCTACGCGGTTTACGCTATGTGGGAATAGACCAAATTGATCAGAATGGAAATGAAACTAATGGAACAAGTAATGTCCTCGGTGGCAAATCCATGATCGTTTTCAATTTCGAACTGGTTTTCCCGCTTATCAAGGATGCCGGGATGAAAGGTGTTGTTTTTTTCGATGCAGGAAACACCTGGGATAGCGGATACTATCTTGATGATTTACGACAAACAGCGGGAGTAGGTATTCGCTGGTATTCACCCATTGGTCCTTTGAGGCTGGAATACGGCTATGTAATCAATCGCGGCAAAAATTTGAATGACGATTCCGTAGGCCGTTGGGAATTCACCATCGGCATGATGATGTAAGCACAAATTGAAGATAAAATAAAAAATTTTATTTCAATATTATATTTTAAAATTTGAGAGGAGATTTTATAATGAAAAAAAATATTTACATGATTACAGGATTTGCGGTACTTTGTTTTTTTCTGACCAATAGCTATGTTTCTGCTGCCGATGTTAAAGTTGGTTTTATCAATATGCAGGAAATCATTCTGCAATCAACTGTGGGTAAAAAAGCTGATGCCGAAAACAGAAGGCTTCTCGAACAAAAAAAACCTGCCATTACGGCAATGGAAAGTGAACTAAAAAAATTGCAGGAAGAATTAGACAAAAAACGCTCATTAATGAAAGAAAGCGCTTATAAAGAAAAAGAAGCGGCTTTCCAGAAAAAATATCGTGATTATCAGATTCTGGGTAAGGATACCCAGGAAGAATTCCAGCGTCGGGATCAGGAATTCACTAAAAAATACCTTCCTGAAATATTGAAAATTGTCCGGACGATCGGAGAGAAAGAAAAATTTACCGTGGTCTTTGATATTTCCGTCACGCCAATTGCTTATTATGACAAGGAAAATGATTTCAGCAAAAAAGTAATTGATGAATTTAATAAAGTTAGCAAATAGTGGCTTATGATGCAAAGAACGCTTCAAGAAATAGCAGTACTTCTGGGCGGGAAAGTTATTGGTGCGGCTGATGCCATAATCAAAGACATCCGCCCGATTGAGGAGGCAAATGAAGGCGATATTACTTTCATTACCAGCAAGAAATATTTAGCGAAACTAAAGACAACTAAAGCCACAGCGATTCTTGCTCCGCCGCAAATAGAGGCGCCTGACAAGAATCTGATTATCGTTGCCGATCCTTACGTTGCCTTCGGAAAGTTACTTATGCTTTTCTATCCGGTGGAACATGGCACAAGTGGCGTAAGTCCTGATGCTTATATTGAAGAAGGCGCCATTGTATCTGCGGAAGCGACAATATTTGCCGGAGCCTTTGTCAGTTGCGGTGCTAAAATCGAAAAGGGAGTTGTGCTTTATCCCGGTGTTTATATCGGTCGTAATGTTTCTGTTGGCGAAAATGCGATCCTTTATGCCAATGTAACAGTTTATTATGGATGCATTATCGGCAAACGGGTAATTTTGCACTCAGGCGTTGTTGTTGGCGCTGATGGATTCGGCTTTGCCGCTCCCGGCATAAACAACACTAAAATTCCTCAAGTCGGTATTGTGCAAATAGATGATGATGTGGAAATCGGCGCCAATAGCACCATTGACCGCGCCACAATGACAAAAACCTGGATTCAGCGTAACGTCAAAATAGACAATCTTGTCCAGATTGCCCATAATGTTGTCATTGGTGAAAACTCAGTCATTACCGCCCAGGTTGGTATTTCCGGAAGCACCAAACTAGGCAAAAGCGTTATTGTCGGCGGACAAACAGGCATGGCCGGATGGCTGAATATTGGTGATAATGTCACGATAGCTGCCCGTTCAGGGCTACACAGGGATATTGAATCCAACCAGACTATCGGGGGAATACCACCGCTTCCATACCTGCAATGGATAAAACTGGAAGCTATCAAACTGAAACTTCCGGAAATGAAAAAAACTATCGAGACGCTGGTCAAAAAGGTAGAAGCGCTCCAGGAAAAAATAAATCAATACTCAAGTAAAGGTTAAATGATGAAGATTTCCCCAACGGCAATTATCTCACCGGATGCTCAACTCGAAGAAGGAGTAGAGATTGGTCCTTACTCAATAATTGGAGCCGATGTTAAAATCGGTAAAAATACAATCATCGGCCCGCACACAATAATTGATAATTATACCCATATTGGCGAAGGCTGTAACATCTTTCAATTCTGTTCCATAGGAGCTCCTCCTCAGGATCTTAAGTTCGGCGGGGAGAAAACCAGAGTAGTTATAGGAAACTTCAATACGATAAGAGAGTTTGCCACTATCAATCGTGCGACAAGTGCCGATATTGGCACAACAATCATTGGTGACCACAATCTACTGATGGCTTATGTCCACGTCGCCCATAATTGCAAATTAGGTAATAATATTGTCATGGTCAATACGTCAGGCTTAGCCGGACATGTTCACGTTGGCGATCACGCGATTATCGGTGGCATGACCGGCATCCATCAATTCTGCCACATTGGCGCACACGCCATGATTGGCGGGGCATCCGCAGTCGTTAAGGATGTTCCTCCTTATACTATCGCGCAAGGGAACCATGCCAAGCTCTTCGGTTTAAATTTATTAGGATTAAAAAGAAGAAATTTTGCCGATAAAAACATCAAGGCAATAACCGATGCCTATCGTATTATTTTTCGCTCTTCGCTTCTTCTGGATGCAGCTATAAAAAAAGCTGAAGCTGAAGTGGAAGATTTACCTGAGGTAAGCACTTTTATTAAATTTATCAAAGAATCTGAAAGAGGCGTTTGCCGTTAAAGATTAGCAATATGAAGAAAAATAAACTTAATATCGGAGTTGTCGGTATCGGTCATTTGGGCAGTTATCATCTGCAAAAATACTCCAAATTAGAAAATTGTAAAATTGTTGCCGTAGCTGATGCGCTTTCGGACAGGGCGAATAAAGCGGCAGATATTTATCAATGTGCCGCCTTTACTGATCATAGCGCAATGCTGGGTCAGGTTGATGCCGTAAGCATAGCTGTACCCACAGGCGAGCACCATAAAGTTGCCAGGGATTTTTTAAGGGCAGGCGTGGATGTCTTGATAGAAAAGCCCATCTGCGCAACTTTGGCGCAAGCAGATGAATTAATAGGATTAGCAAAGAAGAAAAATTTAATTCTTCAGGTTGGCTTTGTCGAAAGATTCAACCCTGCAATTCTGGCTATGGAAAATGTCATCGAGACGCCTATGTTCATTGAAGCACATCGGTTACATCCGTTCTTCGAGCGCGGCACGGATGTTGATGTTATCCTGGATTTGATGATTCATGATCTGGACATAATTTTGAAATTTGTAAATTCTCCGCTGACCAGCGTGGAAGCTGTTGGAGTTGCTATTCTTTCCGATAAAATTGATATTTCTAATGTAAGACTTTCTTTTGATTCGGGCTGCATCGCAAACATTACAGCCAGCCGCATTAGCGCCAAGACCATGCAAAAGATACGTTTTTTCGGAGCGGACGGATACCACTCAGTCGATTGCCAGAAACGAGAAATTTTATCTCTGAGCAAAAAGAAAAATGAGGCCGGACAGATGCAGATAATGCAAAATAATATTGAGGTGAGCAGCCATGATCCCTTGGAGGAAGAAATCCGCTCGTTTGTCAATTGTGTAGTCAACCGTACCCAGCCTCTTATTTCAGGAGAGGATGCCCGCAAATCTTTGGCGCTGGCTACGGACATTATTTCGAAAATGAAAACTGCCGAGGTACCATAAAATGATTCCTATGGTTGATCTTAAAAGGCAATACTCTGCCCTGAAAACGGAAATTGATGCCGCCATTGGGGACGTTTTAGAGCAAGCACAATTTATACTCGGCCCCAATGTCAGCAAACTGGAATCAGAAATAGCCGCCTATCATGGTTTACCCCATGCAGTAGGTGTGGCCAACGGAACTGATGCCCTGCTCCTGGCGCTTCGTGCCTGCGGTGTTGGACCCGGAGATGAAGTTATTACAACTCCCTTTACCTTTATCGCTACAGCGGAAGTAATAGCCCTCTTACATGCAGTTCCAATTTTTGCGGATATCTGCCCTGCTACTTTTAATATCGATTGCAATCAAATTGCTGACAAAATAACCAAAAAAACAAAAGCAATTATTCCTGTTCATCTATTCGGCCATCCAGCCGACATGGATCCTATTATGAAAATTGCCGAGAAATACAACCTGAAAATTATCGAAGATTGCGCACAGGCTTTCGGCGCCAGATACAATGGCCGCAAAGTCGGCACAATTGGCGATGCCGGATGCTTTAGTTTCTTCCCCAGTAAAAATTTGGCCGGTTATGGCGACGGCGGCATGGTCATCACAAAAAGTGAAGAAATAGCAAATCAATTAAAAATCCTGCGAAATCATGGCAGCTCAGTGCGCTATTATCACCAGGCAGTTGGTTACAACAGCCGTCTTGATGAAATTCAAGCTGCTATTATTCGCGTCAAATTAAGCAAAATTGATCAGTTTAACGCGGCGCGAAGGCAACATGCGGCAGCTTACTGCGCCGCTATTAACAGAAAAGACATGATATTGCCTTCCTGCGATTCCAGCTGCGAACATGTATATCATCAGTTTACAATACGTGCAAAAAACCGTGACATGCTGGCTAAAGCTCTTCAGGATAAAGGCATCGCCTCAGCCGTTTATTATCCCGTACCACTCCACCTGCAGGAAGTTTTTGTGAACATTTATAATCTTTCAGTAAAATTACCGCAAAGTGAAAATTGCGCGCAAGAAGTTCTTTCTCTGCCGATGTTTCCCGAATTGAATAAAGAAGAAATCGGACTTATTGCCGATGTAATTAATCATGCCTCCTGAAGAAAAAATGATCCTTGCAAAAAAAACTATGGAAGATAAAAAAACTAAGACTATTATGATTGTCGCTGGAGAAGCTTCCGGTGATATGCATGGCGCCAGTCTTGTCCGCGAAATGTTAAGAATTGATCCATCTCTTAGTTTTTATGGCATAGGCGGCAACAAGATGCAGGAAGCCGGAGTTGAACTTCTCGTTAATGCGTCTGAGACGGCAGTTGTCGGTTTGACGGAGGTTATATCAAAATTCGGAACTTTATTTAGAATCATCCGGCGGGTGAAAAAATCTCTGGACGTAATGAAACCGCAACTTGTCATTCTAATCGACTATCCTGATTTTAATTTGAATTTTGTCGCGCCGGCAGCAAAAAAAAGGGGAATAAAAATATTTTATTATATAAGTCCACAAGTCTGGGCATGGCGAAAAAGCCGTATTCATAAAATCAAAAAATTAGTGGGTAAAATGGCTGTCATTCTTCCCTTTGAAGTAGATACATACGCCGAAAAAGGATTTGCGGTTAATTATGTGGGCCACCCCTTGCTGGATCTAGTGAAGCCAGCCTATTCCAAACAGGAATCGCTAAAAAAATTCAACCTGGATGAAAGCAAAACAACCATTGGACTTTTGCCGGGAAGTCGGCTCTCCGAAGTCATTAAATTATTGCCGGAGATGTTGCGGGCGGCAGAAATTTTGGCTCAAAAAATACAAAATGTGCAATTTATCTTACCCTTGGCCGACACTTTGGAAGAGAAAACAGTTGGCGATATAATATCTGGATTTAACGTCAAAGTTAAAGTGATTTCCGGCCATACCTACGATGCAGTGTCCTGTTGCGATCTGGCCATTGTTGCCTCGGGAACGGCAACCCTGGAGACTGCTTTACTTGGCGTACCGATGATTATTATCTATAAGATTTCACCACTTTCTTATTTTATCGGCAAATTTATTGTAGATGTACAAAACATCGGCCTGGCCAACATTATTGCCGGTAAAACCGTAGTGCCGGAGTTCATTCAGGAGGATGTCAATGGGAAGCGAATTGCTGCTGAGGTACTTGATATTCTAACGAATGAAAACAGAAAGCAGGAAATTATAAAAGAACTGGCTGCAATCCGCAGCAAACTTGGCAACCATGGTGCCGCAAAAAAAACTGCCCGCCTGGCCTATGATATGATATGGGGGAAATATGAAACCATTTAAACGACTCCTAAACCTTGCAAGGCCATATAGCAAGCAGCTTGCTGTGGCCATGGTCTTTATGCTGATTGCCGGCGCAATGCAGGCAGCACAAGCGCTTTTATTGAAACCTGTTTTAGATGACGTATTCTTGAAAAAAGATATGGCTACATTAAGATGGGTGCCTTTTGCCGTAATCGGTATTTTTTTCCTCAAAGCTTCCTGTAATTATGGTCAAACTATAATCATGAGCTTCATCGGTTTGAACATCATTACAAATTTGCGCAATCGCCTCTACCAGCAGATCCAGAAGCAATCGCTTTCTTTTTTTACTTCCCATCCTACGGGCATTCTGATGTCGCGGATAACTAATGATGTTAGTTCCATTCAATCGGCATCTTCCGAAGTGATCACCAGTTTAATAAAAGATACAGTTTCTCTCTTTTCATTGGTTTGTGTAATTTTCTATACAGACTGGAAATTAGCATTTGTTGCTTTGATTGTTTTCCCCGCAACCATTTATCCCATTGCCAAATTCGGCAAGAAAATGAGAAAAGTTACAACATCCTCACAAATCACCATGGGCACGCTAACCTCGCTGCTGCAAGAAACCATTTCCGGAACACGTATTGTTAAAGCTTTCTGCATGGAAAAATATGAAAATGAAAGATTTGCCGCCGAGAATCAAACACTATTAAAATATAACATGAAGGCGGTCTCTGTTAATGCCATCTCCAGTCCTCTGATGGATTTTCTGGCAGGAATCGGCATTGGCGGAATCATTTTCTACGGTGGTTATAACGTTATTCAAGGGACATCAACACCCGGCACATTTGTCTCATTTCTTGCAGCTGCATTAATGCTTTATGAGCCGGTCAAGAGACTAACCAATGTAAATAATACGATCCAGCAGGGAATAGCCGGCGCAGATCGTGTCTTCAGCATAATTGACCGTGTTCCGGATATTGAAGATAAGCCCGATGCTGTTGAGCTACCATCAATAACCAAGAATATTGACATTGAAAATGTAACTTTCCGCTATGAAGAAAAACCGGTATTGAAAAATATTAATCTTTCCATCAAATCGGGTGAAGTTATCGCTTTTGTCGGTATGAGTGGCGGCGGCAAGACATCTCTGGTTAACTTAATTCCCCGATTCTATGATGTGTCTGAAGGCAGGGTTCTTATTGACAACCGTGATATTCGTGACGTTACTTTGCAATCGCTGCGTAGCCAGATTGCCATCGTCACTCAGCAGACAATTCTCTTTAATGATACCGTAAGAAACAATATTGCTTATGGAGATATCGACCGCACGGAAGATGAAATCTTAAACGCTGCCAAAGCAGCAAACGCTCACGATTTTATCATGGAGCTGCCCAAAGGATATGATAGTAATATCGGTGAGTTGGGCACAAAACTTTCCGGCGGAGAAAAGCAGCGCATATCAATAGCCAGGGCACTGCTCAAGAATGCACCGATTTTAATTCTTGACGAGGCTACTTCATCGCTGGACACAGAAGCGGAAATCGAAGTTCAGGACGCGCTTAATAATCTCATGAAGGGACGTACCACACTAGTAATTGCCCATCGTCTTTCTACAATACGTAATGCCGACAGAATCATTGCTTTAGTCAATGGGCAAATTATCGAAGAAGGCAACCATGAGACGCTGATGGATAAAAAAGGCGAATATTTCCGTTTGTACAATTTACAGTTTAAAGATGAAGGGAATAATGCCAGAGATGAAATATTGGCAAAGGGTATGGAATGATGGCGGAAGCAGCAGCCGTTACACTGTAATTTCAATAATAGCATTCGCAATTTCTTTGCCTTATCTGCTGATTATTAATTTTCGTAACTGGCTTTACGACAGGAAGATAATTGCCTCTGTAAAACTTCCCTGTCCGGTGATCAGCGTCGGCAATATTACCGTCGGCGGTACGGGTAAAACTCCCTGCGTGATCATGCTGGCACAAATGCTTTCGTCACATGGCTTTAAACCGGCAATTCTTAGCCGCGGTTATGGTGGCAAAAACACAAAATCAGTGAACATTGTTTCGGATGGTAAAAATATTTTACTGGATAGCAAAACAGCCGGGGACGAACCATTCCTGATGGCAAAATCGCTCAGAAGTATCCCCATTATCGTCGGACCACGAAGAATAAAAACAGGTAGCGCGGCAATAAACCTATTCGGAGCAAATGTGCTTATTTGTGATGATGCCATGCAGCACCGGCAAATATTTCGGGATATTAATCTGGTTTTATTGGATAGCCAGGATCCATTGGGTAATGGACATGTCCTGCCGCGGGGAAAACTACGTGAACCGATAGCAGGCCTTAAAAGAGCCAGTGCCTTTGTGCTCACGCGTGCCAATGAGGAGCGGGAAAAAAGTGAGAAGATCGAACAATTAGCAAAGACTGAAAAGATTCCCGTTTTTATGAGTACTCACACACCGAAAGGTATAGTCAAGGGAGATTACAGCGAGCAATTGCCAATTGCCGTACTGAAAGGGAAAAAGGTGTGCGCCTTTTGTGGCATCGCCAAGCCTGATTCATTTAAAAAAACTTTACTCAATGCCGGAGCGCAGATTTTGTCCTTCGATATCTTCTCCGATCACCACCGCTTTAATAAAAGCGAATTGGAGAAAATTAAAGCCAGATTTATGAATTGTCGCGCAGATTTAATAATAACAACACAAAAAGATGGCATGCGCGTTCAGGAGTTCCCCGAATTTTCCAATATGATTTATCTGTTGCAAATAGAGATGGAGTTTATTCCATCTAGTGAATTATTCCAGAAATTTATATTGGATCGGCTCGCGATAGCGCAAAAAATTGGCTAACTACGAGGATATCAGCTTGAAGCAAAGATTAATTGTAAGTATAGTAAGACGTATCCCCTTGAGCTTCAGAAGAAGTTTGGCCATTGTTATAGCCAGGTTAGCTTACTATCTTTCTCTGAAACATCGGCTTATCGCCATTCATAATTTATTACGATCTTTTCCCGATAAGCCGCTTGAGGAAATTATTCGGCTGGCGAAAGCTTCATACACAAGCTCTGCTCTGCTTGTCGTCGATTTCTTTGATGTTCCGTATTTAAACAAAGAAAATTTGCATCAGTGGATTCGCATCGAAGGATTGGAAAATTACACAAACGCCTGTAAAGAAGGAAAAGGAGTATTGCTTTTCAGTGCTCATTTTGGCAACTGGGAGTTAGGCAATGCAGCGTTAGCGATAATGACAAAGCCGTTTATATTCGTTTACCGTATTTTCGACAGTCCTTTTTTAGAAATAGGCATCACCGATGTTCGTAATTCTTACGGCAATATTTCCCTTTCTAAAGACAATGCCATGCGACCGATACTGCGCTTGTTAAAAAAAAGCGCCACAATTAATCTCCTCATTGATCAAAACGTTGCCTGGTATGATGGAGTGTTTGTTGACTTTTTCGGCCGCAAAGCCTGTACAACGTCCGGTCTGGCTCTGCTAGCCTCACATACAAAAGCACCGGTGTTACCTGTTTTTACCCGCCGTCTGCCCGATGGTAAATATTTGCTGGAGATCGGCAAAAGGGTTGAAATTGTCAACTCCGAAAATCGCGATGCTGATGCATTAATCAATACGCAGAATTTTACTAAAATTATCGAAGACCATATTCGTCAATATCCCGAACAATGGTTTTGGGTACATCAGCGCTGGAAGACAAAGCTCTGCCAGGCAAAACAAAGAGGTTAAACAATTGATTCTTCAAAAAACAAAACCCTTCCCGCAGGAAGGCATAAATAGTATTCTTATTCGCGGCACTAACTGGATTGGCGATGCCATTTTGACGCTACCGGCAATAGCATCCATCCGTGCCACATATCCGCGCGCCCATATTGTAGTTCTTGCTAAACCGTGGGTGGCTGATATTTATAAAATTTTTTCTGATGTGGATGAAATAATTATCTATGAAGATAAATATGACACACCGGCAGGAGTATTTCATCTG
>JBAXON010000025.1:0-19309 GCA_037133255.1 Deltaproteobacteria bacterium | reverse complement strand
ACATTTTTTCGATGTTTCCCGGCGGCAGGGCGGCTTTCTCTCTGGTGATCTTTTCTGCCTTCTTGCGCAAATCCGCAGCAAGTCCTGAATTTGTCGTTTTCTTAGTCATTGTTTTGCCCCTTTAGGATCATGAGTATTAAACCACAGACTACGATGACTGCTGTACCTGGTCAACACATGACCTATCCAGTTGTGGGTTAGATAATACACCTTGTAAATACAATGAGTTAGATAAAAAAGTGGGGGGGGCTGCAATTTTGTGGTGTTGGTCTATCTAAGCAACTATGTTTATCATGGCTACCCATAAACATTAATCCAATCGACTTACGAGTTGATAATAATTATGGAAATCAGCTTACTTCCTTTATCATTTTTTTTCAGTACCCTTTTCTAAAGCATAAAGTCAATATTAATTTAGGACTATCTGATGCTTTTTTACCATCTGAAGGCATAAACTTTTTCTGACTCGGTCGGCTTGTGCGTGAGGAAGCTATACCTGTTCTGAAGCCGTTTGTATGGATAGCAATAATTTAAAACATCTATTCGTCTTTTTTATAATACTTCGCCCACTTCGTGTCTATCTGACTTTGAATGGCTGCTATCTGCTCATCTGTAAGAATCTTGAAGCGTGACTGTGAGCGGAAGTATTCACGCACCGGCACCAGCTTGCGTTTTTCAACAAGTTTTTCGGATGCGGCGGTAAGTTTGAACTCACCATTAACTATCTCGTAGAGGTCATAATAGCCTGTTTCTACGGCAAGCCTGCCAACCTTTATCCCGTATCTTGCGTCATATCCCCAGCCCGGCGGGCAAGGGATATGGATATGGAAATACTTGGTGCCCGGCATGTCCATGCACTTTTTTATCTTGTCAAAAAGATCCAGCGGATAGGCTGCCGAACACGCGGCAACATAGCTTAAATTATGCGCCGCCATGATTGCCGGCACATCCTTTTTTTGCTGCAGCTTTCCCTTAAAGGGCGTGTTAGCGGTCACCGCACCGATAGGGGTAGTGCCCGATCGCTGAACACCGGTGTTCATGTATCCCTCATTATCGTAGCAGAAATAGATGAAGTTTTCACCACGTTCGGCTGCACCGGATAGAGCCTGCAAACCGATATCGCTTGTCCCGCCGTCACCTGCCCATGCGGCTACTTGAATATTATCTTTTCCCTGTACCTTCAGTGTGGCCAGAATTCCGGAGGCTGCCGCGGCAGTTGATGCAAAGGTTACATTCAGGCAGGGAAGCTTTGTTGAGGCAATCGGGAAAAGCCCCTGCAGCACAGTAAGGCAGCTGGGAGGCACAACAAGGATGGTGTCTTTGCCCAGCGCCTTGAGGCCAACCCTGTAGGCAATGGCCAGGCCGCAGCCGGTGCAAGCCCTTGTCCCCGGATGGACAAATTCTTCTGTCGGTAAGCTTAAAATTGTTGTCTTAGCCTGCATGAAATTCTCCTGATCCCGATAAACGGGATAAGTGCGTTAACGAAATTATTTTCTACTTACTAAAGCTTTAGCCCAATCCACACGGGCTGTATCGAAACCCTGCCTTGTGTCGCGGCTCTGAGGGTTTGGATTAAATCATCTGTTTTGATGTCGCGGCCGCCAATCCCGGCGACAAAATTCTGAACCACCGGCAATTTGCCGGTTCCTGCCAGGTGTTCATAGAGCGCGGACTTTAAATCCGATACCAGCGCTCCTTCATAACCATAGCTCAATGCCTTTTCATAAACGATTACGCCTTTTTTCCCCTTCAGTGCCTTGGCAATCGCCTCATCCGGAAAAGGCCGATAAAAACGAACGCCCATGACACCCACTTTGATGCCCTCTTTTCTCAATGTATCAACGGCAACCCGCAGTTGGTAGGTCATTGAGCCCAGGCCCACTGCAACATATTGCGCGTCATCGCAAAGATAAGGTTCAAGATAAGGGTCGCCGCCCCGGCCAAATATATCGGCAAATCTTTTTTCGCCTTCAGCCGCGACTGTAAGCGACATCCGCATTTCTTCATGAAGCAGATAGCGAATCTCCATATATCCGTGGGCAATCTCTCCTTTAACATCCATCCTAACATCGGGGAGGGTCACAGTATTGAGATTGGCCGGTGTTTCAGGATTAAGAGCGTAATCCGGCCGAAATGGCGGCAGAAATTTATCCACCTTTTCCTGATCCGGCACATCAAACGGCATGTAAGTGTGAGAAAGGATATAACCGTCATAGCAGACCATAATCGGAATGCTCACCTTCTCGGCAAGCCAGTAGGCCTTGATGACGGAATCAATTATCTGCTGGTGATCAGAACAATACAGCTGTATCCAGCCGGTATCGCGCTGTGAAATCGAGTCCTGCTGATCGTTCCAGACATTCCAGGGCGCGCCTACCGCCCGGTTGACAACGCACATCACCAGGGGAAGCCTTGCGCCTGCCGCCCACTGGACTTGTTCATGCATGTAAAGAAGGCCATTGGCGCTGGTCGCGGTAAAAGACCTGGCGCCGGCCGATGATGCGGCAATGCATACAGCAAGGGCGGAATGTTCGCTCTCCACCGGTATGTACTCGGCTTTCATTTCACCCGCTTCCACATACTCGGAGAGTTTTTCTGTCAGAGGTGTTTGCGGTGTGATGGGATATGCCGCTATCACATTGGCATGGCAAAGCTTAACGCCCAGAGCCGCGGCAACATTTCCGTTTTCAATAATATGCATGGCCTCTACTCCTTGTCCTTGTCATCTTCGGAAAACTTAGCCTCGTCCACCATGGTTATGGCTTTGGTCGGGCATTCTTCAGCGCAGATGCCGCATCCCTTGCAGTATTCCAGATCAATTTCCGGCGGTATCGTTCGAGAGATGACAACATCCGGACAGAAAAGCCAGCAGATAAAACAGGCTTCTGTATTGCGTTTGCAGGGGATGCAAAGGCTTTTGTTCAAGACCGGCCGCTCCACTCTCCATGCGCCTGTCCTTCCACCATCGCCGGGGCCATGTTCGCTGTGAGAAGTTTTTCTTCGATAATTTCGAGTGCCCATTTTTCAGCCTCCCACCACAGTTTTTTCAAAGGCTATTTTTGCCGCCAATGAATTTTTTTCAGGCCTTCTTGTTTGAAATTCCTCTTCAATGCCTTTTATCAGAATATCCATTCCCAGAAGCTTGGTTGCCCGCTCCAAAGAACCGATTATCCCTGTATTTACCATGCCGTGAGGAAGGCCTGCCTCAACTGATATTGCCGTAATGTCCGCCGTGGCCAACTTGTAACCCTTGAATTTGTAGGATTCAAAAGCCTTTGGTGTGTTGAGAACGATTATCCCGCCTTGTTTCAGTCCGGAGGTTACATCCGCCTCGGCAAGCAGCAGGTGGTCAAGGACTACAACTATGTCCGGTGTTTCAATTGGTGATAAATCATAAATTTTGTGCCGAGATAGCTTCAGGGATGTCATTACCGGCGCGCCCCTGCGCTCCGTGCCAAAAGATGGAGCCATGACAACGCCCGAATAACCGGAAACGAAGGCAGCCGCGGCAACTATCTTTGCCGCCGTTATCGCGCCCTGCCCGCCCCGGCCATGCCACCGGATTTCAATAAATTCCTTGTTCATTAGTAACCTCTAGGTCAATAGGCTGAAGACTGAAAGTTAAAAAGAAATTCAGTCTTTCCTTAAAGCTTTATTGTAACGCAATGATACCGTTAATTCATTAATGTACCTTTGCATAATACGAGAAAAAAATCAACGTTTTGAAAGCTTACTTGGTATTATCTAGCATTGCGCGCCGTACACCCTTTTTTTATTTGATTCCAATTATTGCCAGCGGATAGTTTTATGGAAGCAGAACGGCTTGTATTTGCCTGGGCAATTACTGTTTTCAGCCGCGAAATACGCTCATCCAAATCCGGATGGGTAGAGAGATATTGGGGTATTTTAAATTTCGCATTCTTTTCTTTCAGAATTTCAAAAAAGGAAATCATTGAGTCCGGATCAAGATTTGCCGCAAGCAACATTTTCATGCCCCCTTTATCTGCCTCTTCTTCGTCCTGCCGGCTGTAACTGAGCATGGCCAGATTACGGGCAATTTTAATCCCGTAGAGCATGGAGCCTGTCACATCGCCGGAGACAGCGGAAATTATCAAACCGGTCGAAGAATCTTCAATAATCCTCTTGGTCACATGCCGCTTTTTGATATGCTGCATTTCGTGAGCAAGAACTGCCGCAAGAGACTCAGGCGATTCGGTCTTTTCTAAAAGACCGCCAAATACCACAATATTGCCTCCGGGCAGAGCAACAGCATTAAAGACCGGAGATTTTACCACAAATACCTTGAAAGAATAGGTATCCGGATCGGCAGCGCTAAGTCGGGCAACAATTTCATCTACCGCCTTTTGCAATTCCTGATTATGACAACGGCTTTCTTCAGGCGCCAAAATGCTGAGCGCAGAATCTCCCATGCCTTTTTCCCACTCAATCGGAACATGCGGCGTAATGGCTTTTGCCAAAAGAGGGATTCCCCATATATAGAAAAAAACTCCAACTGTAATTATTCCGGCTGCCGCGTATAAAGTAAGGCGCAACCTCAAGCCGCGCATGGCCGGATTATGAAATCGCTTTGCCGCCCTGGGTGTAAAGGAATGGAGACTTGTCAAAAATTCAGTGTCCTGAATCAGGAGTATTTCTGGAATTTTGCCGCCACGTTCGAGCTGCACCGGCTCATTGCGGTAAAACCCCTGTGTTTGCCTTATTTCCTGATAAGGCCATAAAAAAACATCTCCTGTTTTAGTGGCGATTCTTAAGCCTTCACCCAGCAGCTGAATCTCAGCCGCTTGTTTGCCTGCGGTCTTGCCATCAAGATAATATCCCTGCCAGGTTATTTGTATCAAAAGCACACCCTCCTTTACTTTTTATCCCAGATCAAAATCCATATCCATAAAATCTCCCACCTCTTCACCAAATGCAGATGATTCCTGTGCTTCCTGAACAATGGCACTCAAATCAATTTGCCCTGCAAGCGAAAGATGCTCAAGATAATAGCACAGCGTGCGAACTTTTGCCCAGGGTGCGCCAAAACCCAGCGTAAAAATCAATATCAGGAAATTTACCAGATACAATCCGATAATGCCGCCGAAAGTAATGGTTGATTGAAAACGTGCTCCCCCGAATGAGGTATGATTCCAGGTATATCGAGTTTTTTTATAACTATACCAGACTAAAGAAAGCAGAAGAGTCGGCAAAGCAAAAAGCAGTGCTAAAGCATAGCTCCCTAAAAGGTCTTTCCCTTTGCCGTCAAAGCCGAACTTTTCGTTACCGAAGTAGGCATTTTCAATAAGAAAGGCCTGACGACGCATTTCAAAATAAGGCATATAAAAACCAAGTGTCAGAATCAGCCAGGGACTGCAGGTAAGTATTATTTTTAAAAATTCGCGCCATCTACCGCGAAAAGAAAAATGAATGCCGAGCAGTGAGGTTCTGCTCAATCGATAGCGACGGGAACCAACTGTGGCAACAGGAATAAAAATGGCAAGAAGTAAAAAAGAAATAAGAGCGCCTGCTATTATGTACATTGCTGGGGCGCCGCTCATAGCGGGGACATTTTGAAATGCGTAAAAAGGAATCCCGAAAACAACAGCCGCCTTGATCCATCCTATTAAAACCTCTTTGCCGGTGCCAGAGTAGGCAAAGCGATCCCCGTTAAAATCTGCCTGGCTCCAGATATAGATGCGCACCCGGGCCTTGGCCCAGAAATAATAAATCCCCAGAGTGATAATGATAAGCAGGAGATTGACAATCTGAATGCCAAAAAGCGTTCCGCCGTTACCTTGAAAAGAAAGCGGATATGTTTTGCTCTTCCCGTTACCGGTATCCGATCCGCTTTGCTCAGGAATATTCATGTTTGCTTGCCCCCTTTAGGTAAATTAACCTTTGAATGTTTTATAGCGCATTGGTATTAGTAGCGGAAACAGAAGAAAAGTCAAACAAAATATCAATTTAAACATCAATTTATCTTTGACTTCTGCGTATACATTAAGTTAGTATCTACTTGGTAAAGTAGTTCAGGCGTTTATCCGACCGTAGTTGGAAAGACGAAAACGAAAAATCATCTGAATAATTTAAGGAGGGTATTAAATGACTACAAGCGTACGTAAGTGGGTGTATATTTTTATCGCGTGTATTTTGGTGATTTCTATCTCCGCCATCATGGCACGATTAATTGAGACCGGTTTTGGCAAGGTAGATGTACAGATTGTGAAGTTCCCCGATTCTGGTGGTGTCTCTCTCGTCGGAAAACTTTACCGTCCCGTTGATGCGACGGCAACCAATAAAATGCCCGCCGTGCTAAATGTTCATGGCTACCAAAATGACAAGAATGTCGATGCCTCGTACTCGATCGAACTTTCTCGCCGCGGATTTGTTGTATTATCCATGGATGCCATCGGTCATGGCGATTCGGGTGGCGGCTTAAGCGTGGGAGGGCTTCTGGGTGATCCCACTTATACAGGCAGCATGCAAAGCGCCTACCTGCTCATGAAGAATATGTCATTTGTTAATACCGCACAGATGGGTGTGATGGGACACTCGATGGGCGCAATTATTGCCGAAAGAATCGGCACGATCAACCCGGAGTGTCGAGCAGTAAACATTCAGTGCGGCTTCGCCGGAAAACCCAAAATCAAAAATGTGCTTTTGACCCAGGCGCGTTATGATGAATTCTCCTTCTTTCGTGAAGGCCTTTTTCTCTCAGATAACCTGCCGAATCACGCAAATCGCATTGCCTCTTTTGGGCTTACTAAACCAGTACAGTGGGATACAACCTACGGTAATTTCGCAGATGGTACAGCCCGACGCGCAACCTTGATTAATATGGAGCACCACTTCCAACCCCTGATGAAAAAAGCCGTTGCCGAAAACGTGGATTGGATGCGGCTTTCCCTCAAAAATGGAGACAAGGATAAATACTGGATAGAGCCTGCCTGCCAGATATTTATGGTAAAAGAATGGCTCGGCCTGATTACCTTATTGCTAACCCTCTTCTCACTGATCCCACTAACCAATATCCTCTTGGCTACCAAATACTTTGCACCGGTTTCTCAGCCAATGCCTAATCGCTATGCTCCAACCGAAGGGAAATGGTGGCTGTATGCTCTGCTCAATACTACCATCGCCGGTATCACCTATCCGCTCACAACGCAGTTTGGCGCCTTGTCCGATAAAGTGCAGGCATTTTTACCCTGGTATAAAATGCAAGTCGGAAATGGTGTCCTCCTGTGGTTGGTCCTGAATACTTTGATCGGCGCTATCTTGTTCTTCTTCTGGTACCGTGGCGCTCACAAGAAACAAAAGGTAACCATGTACGACATGGGAGTTTCTTTTGATAAAGAAAAAACCGTGTTCGATTGGGCGATTCTCGGGAAGACCGTTTTGCTTGGCTTCATACTCTTTGCGTACATGTATGTCTTTGAAGGCATCTTCCAGTGGGCGATTGGTCAGGAATTTCGTTTTGTTTGGCCGTTTATGCGCCAGTTTCCCAGTCTCCAGCACTTTGGCATGTTCTTCCTGTATTTTATTCCCGCGCTTGTTTTCTTCCTCGTCAACGGTGGTCTCTTTCTGTTTGGCCAGATACGGCAGAAGGAATCAGCTAAACCGGCTGCCGATTTGTGGATTTGGTGGGCCAAAATTCTCTTCGCTTTCTTGTTCGGTCTGCTGATTGTCTGGATTATTCAATACGTGCCCTGGTATATATTCAATGCCGGTCCTGGATTTGAATTGTTAGGCCTGCCCCAATTCAGCGCTATGTGGCCGCTGATGCTCCAGGTCTATATTCCAGAGTTCGCTATTTTGTTGCTAATCCATACATGGTTCTACCGTCGGACCGGCCGCATCTACCTCGGAGCTCTCATTGTTTCTGCTCTGATGATGTGGTTTCTTACCGCAGGGACAATTGTAGCGATGTGATATTAGTTTCCAGAAGTTAAGCTGGGGCTGTCTAGGAGTTCTTTCTAGACAGCCCTTATTTCATACCAATGGTAAAAAGCGAGGGCTTATGGATGAAAAAATAATAGACATGCATATCCATCTGGGTAACATTCTCTATCCCGGAGGCGGAGAACTTATTGAAAAAAAAGGTGTCTGCAAGGACATCAAATTCGACATCATCACGCTTTCGGAAAAGATGCTGCACTTTGATCTGGGCGACAAGTCCCTGGAAAATAAGTTGTTCGGAAAGTGGATAACTCTTGCCGAAAGGGCCAGGAACCTCACCGCAACAAGGGAGAATATGCGCCGCTCCATGGACGCCACAGGCGTTGTTGCAAATGCCGTTATGCCGATACCGCCTTATGTGAACTTTTCCGACCTTGCCGGGGCAGCCGAAAAGGATACCGGGATTCTTCCATTTACCGGCATCGATTTCTCGCAGTCGCCTGATGTTATTGCATCACGACTTGCCGCTGATGTTGCAGCAGGCGCAAAAGGATTGAAGCTTCACCCCATCATACAGAAGGAAAAATTAACCAGCATCAAGACCTTCAGTGCAATGGAAGCCTTTATACAATATGGCCTTCCGGTGTTATGTCACTGTGGCACGTCTTCATATTATCCAAAGAACGAATATTACATGGAAGAACCATCATACGGCGAAATTTTTTATCTCAGGGACCTTGCCCGTGCTTTTCCAGGGGTCAGGTTCATCGTTGGCCATGCAGGGCTGTACGAGGTCAAAGACGTCTTAAATTTGCTGCATCCGTATAAGAATGTGTTCATAGAAATATCCTTCCAGAGCCCAAAGACTATCCGCAGTCTGATAAAAACATTCGGGCCGGAGAAGATTCTCTATGGCACAGACTGGCCATGGGGAGACAGGCTTACCGCTGTCAAATGTGTGAGGCACGCTTGCGGTACCGACAAGGCATTGGCCAAACGCATTTTTTATGAGAATGCAGCAGAACTCTTATGCCTTAAATAGAAGATCAATACAATGTTTAGACCGCTGTATACAAAAATTATTTAATTTTTTAAGGGGGATTGAAGATGCCGGACAAACAGCTTAGCGCTCGTATCGACCGGATGAAGAATGAGCTTTGTCAAAATGGGTTGGATGCGTACATCGTCTCTGCGGAAGATAATATCTGGTACTTGACAAATCTCAGCTATAAGCCCGAGGAACGGCCGTTCTTCGTTGTGGTTCCTGCCGAGGGCAAACCCACGCTCGTCGTTCCCGCTTTGGAAGAACGGCACCTGGGGACGCCACCAATCGACAGCTTCGTTATCGCCTACAGAGAATTCCCGTCTCCTGCGGGCATGGGTTGGGCGGACGTCTTGAGAAAGACCCTAAAGCAAGCCAGGAATGTAGGCATAGAAGGAAAGATGAAGACCTCAATCGCAGCTGAACTTCAGGGCTTCTCTACCGTCGTTATCGATATCGTTGAGGGCTTGCGGCTTGAGAAGAGCGCCTATGAGATCGGGATGATACGAAAGTCAGCACAAATCGCTTCGTCCGCGATGGGGCGGATGCTTAGGGGGATATACAAGGGTGCTTCGGTTGTTGAGTCCTTTATGGTATCCAAGTCGACACAAACTGATCTAATAAAGTCGGGGCAGTTCAACCCTCTTTCGACCTACCTGCTCACTGCGGCCTGGCCATCTCCTTCTAGTTCCATGCCGCATAGCGTTCCGGGTCTGGGTGAACGGTTTGGCGCTGGCCCGAACGTGGCCATGTGCTATTTTAGGGTAAATGGATATGCCGCCGAATGCGAAAGAACCTTTTTTCTTGATCCTCCAAGTGCCGAGGACAAGGAACGTTTTGAGGATGTTCTGGAAGCCAGGCGGAGAGCCTTCGCCATACTAAAGCCCGGTGTGCTCTGCTCTGAGATCGATGCTGCGGCAAACGGCTTTCTTCGCGCCATGGGATATGAGAAAAATATTCTCCACCGGACCGGGCATGGTATAGGTCTTGGGAATCACGAAGAACCATGGCTGGCAGAGGGCGACGACCGGGCGCTACGCGAGAATATGGTTGTCAGCATAGAGCCCGGGATATACTTCGATGCCAGAGGCGGGTACCGACACTCGGATACGGTGCTCATGACAAAGGGCGGTTACGAGATACTAACGCGCTTTCCTGTCTCCCTGGAAGAATTAATCCTGGGGGGTGGCCGTCTAATATCCAAGCTGAAGGGGAAGGTCGTTCAGTACGCGCTGGGGTTAGCCTAATAGTCCCAAGTAAGTAAAAATTGCGCTCCTATCAAAAACATTCTCAAAGAGAAGAGGAGATCGTCCATTTTGCATGCCGATCGGATCAAAGAAGAAAAGTTTTTGCGTCAATACAGGGAAGACACCGCCGAACATTTACGCTGGGCATGTTTATTAGGCGCCGCCATCATGACTGGATTCATGTGGCAGGACATTCTTATCTCGAGTGGCGGTCTCAAAGCCATTAAAATAAGAATATTCGGCGCTCTTCCCATAAGCGCCCTTGCCTGGTATTTAAGTCGCAGTCTGATCGCGCGTAGATTCATATCTTACATCAGCGCTTTTTTCTGGCTGAGTTATGCCTGCTTCACCGCTGCCATATTTATCATCTATGAGCCTGGACCCTATGGACTCACCAGTGCAACTGGATTAGGGAGTTTCTTACTCATCCTTTTCGGGGTATTTGCCTTTTCTAACTTGCGCTTTTGGTCGTCATTACTGGTTGGTCTATTGATCCTCCTTGTTTATACCTACTCAGTTACGATTTGGACTCAAGCAGTTTTTGTTGATTTCATTATGGGTGACTTTTTGACTGCCGTGGCACTTCTGATCGGGGCTGCCACAAAAACTCTGTTTACAGACCATGCGCGACGCCGACTCTTTGAGACAACTGAACTGCTGAGTGAATCCTACAACATGGTGGAGCACCAGGTTCTGGAGCGTACGACTGAACTGACAAGCGAGATTACCGAACGCAAGCAGATCGAGGAATCGCTTAGAGAAAGTGAGAACCGCTATAAAAATTTAGTAGAGAATTCATTTTCGTGCGTCTATGTTATTCAGAATGGTCGCTTTGTGTTCTCAAATAATAACGCGGCGGCATTCACAGGCTATAATCGGGAGGAGATTATCGGTAAACCATCTGACAGTTTCGTCCATCCGGAGGACAGGGGGAAAACAAGAGAAAAAGCGAAGAAAATGCTCAGGGGTGAAGATTTATCGCCGTATGAATTCAAGATTGTATCGAAGACTGGGCAGATACGCTGGATTATGGAAACTATTTCGTTAATTAGTTTCAACGGACACCCCGCTATTCTGGGGAACTGCATAGATATCACAGAAAGACGTCAGCGGGAAATTCTGGATCTCCATTCTCAAAAAATGGAGGCGGTAGGTCAACTGGCAGCAGGAATCGCCCATGAGATCAACACGCCCGTCCAATTCATCGGAGACAACATCACCTTCATTCAAAGCGCTTTTGATGATCTTCTTTCTTTGTCTGCAATATGCAATGCAGTTAAAAACGATGATCTGTTAAGCCCGACAGTGGCCAAAGACATTTTGTCCCGAATCCGGGAAAGGGAAAAGAAAATCGATTTAGATTTTCTAAGCAAAGAAATACCCCAGGCAATCGAACAATCAATGGCCGGTCTGCAGAGGGTTAGTCGCATTGTGCAGGTTATGAGAGAAATCTCTCATCCCGGAGGTGATAAAAAAATCGATCTGGACATCAACAAAGCCATCGAATCCACGATCATCCTGACTAAGAACGAATGGAAATACTCGGCAGAGTTAATCACGAAACTTGCCCCCGACTTGCCTATAGTTCAGGGCTATCCCTCAGATTTCAGCCAGGTCATCATGAACCTTATTGTAAACGCCACCCAGGCACTACAAGAAAAAGTCGGCAAAGATGGGGCTGTGGGAGAATATATCGAAATATCAACACGACAAGACGGCAATGAAGTGGAAATCTGTATTCGCGACACGGGACTGGGAATTCCGCAAGAAATTCAATCAAGAGTTTTCGATCCTTTTTTCACCACAAAGGACGTAGGAAAAGGGACGGGACAAGGTCTGGCCATAGCCCAAAATATAATTGTTCAAAAACATGGCGGGAGAATATTTTTTGAAACAAAGTCCGGAGAAGGAACCTCCTTTTACATTCGTCTTCCACTGAAAACGATGTAGCTGTAATATTTTATCATGGACACCGAATAATTCCGCGAGCCCACAGACAATCGCCACAAACGGGAAAAGGATTGCCTTGGCAATCTGCTTCATTGTTGTCCGCCATATAGCAATCACAATCAGGACACGACGGGAAATCAAACTTCCGCACTCGCTTTCGGAAGGCCGCATAGGCAGGTTCATTCCAAATATCCTGCAAAGGCTGATCGGGCAGTTGCCCCACATGGTGGCATTTGATCTGTTTTTCCCGCCCCCGGGCATAGCATGCATAGGAGTGAAGAAGCGGAACACAAGGACTGATATGGCCATCCCACGAGACGGCAAGGCTTTCCGCCTGAATAAAGGGACAATTGTTATTGAAACTGTGCGGATCAATCTCCAGATCCAGAAACCGCAGATTGGGTTGCCTGCGTAAAACAGTGGCAAGCGGCGCCTGTGTATGTACAGACCAATCCATTTTGGGGAGCATTATCGTAGGCAGGCAGGAGGTTGTCTTACGGGCGGAAAGACCAAGTTGGAAGAGGCCTTCTTTTTCCAGTTCCGCTGTATAGGGAAGCACATTACTCACCAGAACAAACGAGGCATTAAGGTATTCCGCTATTTTATAGATTTTGGGCAATTCCTTAATATTGCTTTTCATGGCGACAAAGGCAACGCCAATTGTAATCGGCTGTTTTGCCTCATCAGACAGGCCGGGCTGAAATCGTTTTACATTTTTGATAACTTCCCGAACAGATGCGTTGCTGCGGATATTACCAAAGGTCTCATCAGAGGCGCCGTCGATCGAGACGACAAACTGATTGAGGCCGGCATGAATCAGATCAGCTACCAGGGCAGGCGTTAGCAGAAGGGCATTGCTGGTTATCTCCGTGCGCATCCCCCGCTCGGAGGCTATGCGGATCATATCGACAATCCGGGGGTGAAAGAGTGGTTCTCCAAAGCCGGCAAAAGACATCGTCCTTACCTGCGGAAATGCAGTTAAACCTGCAAGGAGAGACTCAAAAACCTCCCAGGGCATGTGACCTTGAGATTCCTTCCACGTATGACGGATGCAGGTTCGGCAATCCAGATTACAGAGTGTTGTAGGCTCGATATAGATTTTACGCAGATTATCCATATTCAATGCGGTGTTGGTGTTACACCCAGATGTTCCTGCAGCTTTGTCAGCCCATCCCAGATTTCATCATCACCAATATATTTTTTTACATCCTTTCCGGAATACTTGATGACGCATGTGGGGGTGTTGGTAACTTCATTTTCTTTAATTCTGGCGCTCATCAATGCGAAAATTGATTTCTCGTCCAATACTTTCCAAAATATTTTCTGCTCTTTGAGATAAGCAACCAAAACATCCTCTGTCTGGATACGCTTGACCTGAGCGGCTTCAAAAAGTACTTTGCGGATATGCAAAACGCTACTTGCGCCGCCATTAGCATTTACCGCATAGAGGTAATACCTGGCATATATCGGCGTTACTCTCGAAAATGGCACATCGACAAATGTAACCTTCACTTTTCCCGACGCCAGCAGCTCTTTTATTAACGGTTCGGCCTTCGTGTCAATTCGCTTGCATGGCGGGCAGAAATAGTCGGCAAACAAAATAATCTCATAAGCTCCTCTGCCCAAAGAAGGAATAGCGCTGGATTTTTCCTGCCCATAGGCCGGCGTGACAGAGCCGGAAAAGGTCAGCAAGATAGCAAGGTAGCCCAAAACGCTGAAGAAAAGTAATGGCCACTTATTTATTTTAAACATTGGAAAACTCACCTCCCCAAGAAAATATATCCACATCCGGCGGCGTTTCTCACGCCAGGCTGATGGGACTTCATAATTAATAATGAACGACACAATCACTATCAAGGAAAACGCCAGACAGAAAGGGCAATAGACGTTGTTTTGCACTTGAAAGGCATATAGATAGACTTCCACGCCAAGGCCAGCGGCAAGAAGAGCCCGCACAAACGGCTTTTGCCTGAAAGCGGAAAAAACGATAATGGCCGCCATATAGGCGCTGCCGACCCATTTAAGGTCAATCCCCCAGATATCGCCTTTCAGATAACTGCATGCTGTGTCGCAGTAATCGTAATACACCATTAATCCTATCCCGATTAAAGCCAGAACAATCGTGATGATATGGCGATATTTTTTAACGCTGTCTATCATCTTCATTATATCTGCCCTCCTTCAAAGCGTATCTATTACTAATACCAAGTAAGCTTTCAATAATTCATATTTTTTTGAAAGCAACTTGGTTTAAAAATATTTCTCCTTAAATTTCAGAGCCACGGTAACCAGGCCGATCATGACCGGAACTTCCACAAGCGGACCGATGACGGCCGCAAAGGCAACGCCGGAATTAATACCGAATACGGCAATGGCCACAGCTATCGCCAACTCAAAATTGTTGCTTGCCGCCGTAAAGGCCAGGGTTGTTGTTTTTGCGTAATCCGCACCCATTTTTTTGCCCATGTAAAACGATACCAGAAACATTACCACAAAGTAAATCAAAAGCGGAATGGCGATGCGCACGACATCCAGCGGCAGCGTAATTATTAGATTGCCCTTCAGACTGAACATCACCACGATGGTGAAAAGCAGCGCGATCAAAGTAAGCGGGCTGATGATCGGCACAAAGCGCGAATGATATTTTTCTTTTCCCATAATTTTCACACCGATAATGCGGGTCAAGGCTCCGGCAATACAGGGAATGCCCAGATAGATAAAGACGCTTTCGGCAATCTGCCGGATGCTAACATCGACAACGCTGCCGGAAAATCCAAAATAGGGCGGAAGCACTGTAATAAAAAGCCAGGCAAAAGCGCTGTAAAAAAGCACCTGAAAAATACTGTTGAAGGCAACAAGGCCTGCGGCATATTCCGTGTTGCCTTTGGCCAGTTCGTTCCAAACAATGACCATCGCAATGCAACGCGCCAGGCCAATCATGATCAAGCCCACCATGTATTCGGGCTTGTCCGGTAAAAATACAATCGCCAGAATAAACATTAAGACCGGTCCGATCAACCAGTTTTGCACAAGCGATAGACTAAGGACTTTCCCGTTACGGAAGACCTGGGGCAAATCCTCATATTTCACCTTGGCAAATGGCGGATACATCATCAAAATAAGTCCCACGGCAATGGGTATATTGGTTGTGCCTACCTGAAATGAATTAATGAGGGCCTCGACTCCCGGGATAAAGTAACCAAACCCCACACCTAGAATCATGGCCGCGAAAATCCACAAAGTCAGAAAGCGATCCAAAAATGATAATTTACTAGCAACATGCTCCGTCATAAATGCCTCCTTAATTAATAAAGTTGAATATAATTAAATAAACACCACCCAATATCACAAGAATGCCACAACCTTTTTTCAGAATAACCGCGCCTTGCGATTTTTCGCTCCATTGTAAGTAGTGCTGAACTACTTCCGTAAAAGTGCCGGCAAAAATCAGAACCGAACAATGCCCGATACCATAAGCCAAAAGCAGAAAAAGTGCAAAAACAATTTGAGTGGATGCTATGCTGAAGACAACACCAAGGATCGTGGCCATGTAGGCAAACGTGCAGGGCCCCAGCGCGATACCGAACAGGAGCCCTAGAATGAAAGCTGCCAGAAATCCTTTTCTTTTATAATTCGGATTCGCGCCGCCTTCCATAAAGGGAAGCGGTAGCACTCCCAGTAAATTAAGGCCGACGGCAAAGAAAATAATTGCCACAAAATAATTGCCGTAGCCGCCGATATCGCCGATCATTCTTCCTGCAAGCCCGGTGAAAAGTCCGATAATGCCGATTGTAATCAAAATGCCCAATCCGAAAAGAGACGAGAGGCCAAATGCCCTCCCTGTGCTGATGTTTCCCTGGCCGTCAATGAATCCGACAATCAAGGGAATACACGCTATATGGCAGGGCGACAGAATTACTGAAAGCACCCCCCAGATAAACGCAGCCCCAATGGCGATTTCGGGAGATGAAGTGAGAGCCTGCGAAAGCCAGGTAAAGAGCTCAACGATCATTTACTTGACCCCTCGCATTTTAATCACCCTGACTACATCTGCTTTGGGGTAGTATCCCTCATGGCGAAAGTATTCCCTGCCATCTTTATCTAAAAATACCTGCGTGGGGATCATCCGAATATTGTATTTCAGGGCATCGGTTTTTCCTTTTTCCGTCCAGACATCGTGAAAGACAATTTTAACCTGCCCTTGATATTCTTCTTCTACTGCTTTCATAATGGGCTGCATGGCTTTGCAGGGAATGCAGTTGACCGAGCCAATTTCCACAAAGGTCACTTTAACTGCACCTGATGGTGTTTGAGCCAGGACATTCCGGCAATCAACCGGAAGTGAAAGTAATGTAAATAATGTAAGCAGAGCCACAGGAACAATAAATAATTTTAAACGCAGTTTCATTTCCAAATATCTCCTAAATATTTAAGTCAATGTTTTCAACACTTGCTGCCGCAAGAGCATCCGCAAGTTCCCATTTGCACAGGTGGCACAGGTGAGCCCTTCATTCTTTTAATTAGGTCCGATATCTGCTTAACTGTCTTTTCCGCAACCGGGCTTTCCCCTTTGACCAGTCCCAAGTCTGTCAAAATATAAGCGGTAGGTCTAACACCGATTTTTTCTAGAGTCTTTTTCGCGCACGCGACGGAACATCCATCAATGGTAATATTCTCGTCTGCGCCTTTGGCTGATTGGACATAGCCGGATAATCCGGCGCCAATACCGGCAAGGCAGGTCATTTTAGCGAATTCTTCAGAGCGCAGCTTCCTGGCCACTTGATCGGCAATTTCACCAACATCAGCGGCGCCTGAACACGCATAGATCAATTTTGTCGCCGTTCCACAACATTCAGCCATAATGAGTCTCCTTCTATGATATAAATTAGTAGATTAGATTAAACAGAAATCCCACAATCATAATGCCTGTGGCAACTACACTGACAAAAATTATGATCAGGGGGAGTTTTATTACTTTCTTCAAAATGATCATTTCCGGCAGCGATAGTCCGATAACCGACATCATAAAGGCCAAGGCAGTGCCCAGAGATGCGCCCTTTTCGAGCAGCGCCTGGAGAATCGGGATGATGCCCGCCGCGTTGGAATACAGCGGGACGCCGATGAGTACCGCCAGAGGGACCGACCACCACGCCTCCTTACCCATGATTGAAGCCATAAAGTTTTCCGGCACATAGCCGTGAACGGCAGCGCCCACAGCAATACCGGTCACAATGTAAATCCAGACTTTGGAAACAATATCCACAACAGCAGTGTGTCCCGCCTGAATTCTGTCGCTAAGCGTAACTTTACTATCTTCAACTTGGAAATCACCTGCTTTGATTTCATAAACCCATTCTTCGACAAAGCGCTCTACTTTAAGTTTGCCGATAATCCAGCCGGAAACGACAGCGATGAGCCATCCGGTAGATGCGTAAAGCAGCGCAGTCTTCCAGCCAAAAAGGCCAAAAAGCAAGACTAGTGCGACTTCATTAATCATCGGCGCGGCGACAAGAAAAGAAAATGTAACGCCAAGCGGAATACCGCTTTCCACAAACCCGATAAAAAGAGGAATGGCCGAACAGGTACAAAAGGGAGTAAATATACCAAGGGATGCGGCCATGACGTTGCCGGCAAACAATGGTTTGCCTTCCAGCGCTTTTCTTGTTTTTTCCGGTGAAAAATAAGACCGGATAATTCCCACAACAAAAACGATAACGGTCAGAAGTATAAACACCTTGGGAGTGTCGTAGAGAAAGAACCTGATTGCTGCGGTCAAATGAGCTGATCTGTCCAGCTTAAATATTTCATAGACAAGAAAATCAACTCCCTGCTCCAAAAAAACATAGATCAGCACAGCGAAAGGAATCAGTACAAAAGGAACATAATAGTTTATTTTATTTTTGTTTCCATCATCTTTAGTGCAGCATTCAGCCATTTTTGCCACCGCCGATCATTTGTTTGATGTCTGTAAGCGTTGGAATTTTACCGGCAGCTTTAACTACTCCGTCAATGACCAGAGCGGGAGTTGTCATTACGCCATAGGACATAATTTGCTTTATGTCTTTGACATGATCAATCTGGGCGTCGATGCCCGCCTCTTTAACAGCAAGACGAACCGTATCTTCAAGTTTGTTGCAGGTTGCGCAACCCATCCCTAATATTTCTATCTTCATATTTAACCTCCTAATGAGACTCATATTTCAGAAACGAAGTGCCCTGAAATGTGTAAGTCGAATTATCCCCGTAGCGAAGCGAATGGGGATTAATGATCACCTCTCCATTATTTTTTACAGCTTTTCAAGATATTTGCATGCTCTTTGGCGTTGGCCGACAAGACGTCTTCCACACAGCCGATGAAATCCAGGATACAGACGCAGCGTAATGTATAGTAGATAGAATTTCCCCTTTTTTCATCGGATACTAGGCCGGCGTTTTTCAAAACACTCAAGTGCTTGGAAACTGTTGAGGCATCTGCTCCGATCATGTCGGTCAGCTCATTTACGCAACGCTCTTTTTTGTTGAGTTCCTCAATAATAAATAGTCTGCTGGGGTGCGCGATCGCCTTGATTATTTTTGCCCGAGCTTCGTACTGAGGCGTTATCGAACTTTTCATTTCATTTCCCCACTTGTTGTATATGGCCATATAGCCAAATAGCCATGATGTGTCAAGAGGTATTCTTTCTTTTTGAATTAATAGATAAAGGGGATAATTTTTTTGTTTTTTGTTGGCAGGGGATATATTGATTACCATAGGTTTGTAACAATATAATTACTCCAAGTATCCTTTGATCAAATAGGTGCGTTTTCCCCTCCTCATAGTGAGCACCCAAACAGTTTTATGCTGGTTGGGTGTTCACAGTAAAATATTTGTGTTGCGATTAGCTAAAGCCTTTTCAACAGCATACCTTGGACGTTTCGTTGCTGGCCTGGCCGGACATGTATTCCTTTGCCAGCAATAATCCGATAATAATTACGCCGATGCCGATAAGGCCGATTCCCCAACCTACATTGGCCAGAATGGCTATGCCCATCCAGATGAAAAACAGAGCGCATCCTATTGCGTCTAATTTCCGGTGCAGTTTACTTCTCCTTGGTGTTTTGATTTCCTGATTGCTATTCGCTTCTGACATTGCTTTCCTCCTCTTTGGTTTTATTAGATTCGTTTTTAACACCG
>JBAXON010000024.1:0-20237 GCA_037133255.1 Deltaproteobacteria bacterium | reverse complement strand
GTAATACCAAGTTGCTTTCAAACATTAAGATTTGAATTTTTGAAAGCTTACTTGGTATTATGCCAGGTAAATCAGCCTTTTAATGTTTGATAGCTGATAGGTATAAAATATTGCCCAATTGTTTCTATTCAGGAAACCAGACATTATAGCTTATTTTAGACTGCCCAATATCACTTCACCTTCGATCCTGCCAGTTTTTCCTGGTGGTGCTAGGCATTTTTAAATCGCTTTGGCCTTCAAGAATTACGACTTGCCGTTCGGATACGTAAGTCGCATTTATGCGACCGTGTCGCAGCCAAAGTTGCAGTATTGCGCCTATATCCATGCTGAAAGAACGCCTTATTTTCAGCAAGTCATGATTATCAGTGATTTAAATAAAAATTATTCACTTGGCACTCTCCTTGCTAATTTACTTAAATATGAAAGAAAAGAATAATACATCATCAGCCGCTAAAGGCAAAAAGATATGAAAATTGCCTTGTCCGCATGGAAAGATTATATCTCTACTGTGTTTGATACGGCTGATCAGTTGCTGGTTCTGGATATTGACGAGGCAGACGGTCATAAACGGACAATGGTTAAACTAAACCCGGCGGATGTTGCGGGACGGGCAAACCAGATCAAGGAAATGCAAATCGATGTATTGATTTGCGGCGCTGTTTCCCGGCCACTCGAAGCGTCGCTCATCTCTTTAGGTATTCGCGTTCATGCTTTTGTACGTGGCCCAGTGGAAGATGTTTTGACTGCCTTTCAAAATGGTAATCTGGATCAGGCCATCTTTGCAATGCCCGGTTGCCTCGTGCGCGGATGTGCGGGTAACCGGAGGCAGAACCGCCGCAGGCGCGGTCTTTCCGCATAACTGCTATTTTGGAAATTGCTACATAGAAGGAGAACAAACACATTGAACGAGCATATTCCCCAAAAGCTTTTCTTCACCAAAGGGGTCGGTACGCACAAAGAACAGCTTCATTCATTTGAACTGGCGCTGCGCGACGCGGGCATTGAAAAATGCAACCTGGTGCAGGTATCCAGCATTATGCCGCCGGGCTGCCGTATTATTTCGCGGGCGGTAGGATTTAAAAAACTTCAACCTGGAGCGATCACCTTCTGTGTCATGAGCCGCTGTTGTAGCGACGAACCTCGACGGCTCATCTCCGCGTCTGTCGGTTGCGCGATCCCTGTGGATAAAAAAGCCTACGGCTATATCAGCGAACATCACTCCTTCGGCTATACAGAACGCCAGACGGGCGATTACGCTGAAGACTTGGCGGCTGCAATGCTGGCCTCCACGCTGGGTATAGATTTCAATGTTGATGAAAGCTGGGACGAAAAAAAGGAATTGTTTAAAATCAGTGGCAAGATTGTCGGCACGAGGAACATCACGCAATCCTGCGTTCTGAAAACAAAAGACCATACCACCGTTCTGGCGGCAGCCGTCTTTGTTTTCTGATGACAAGGGGAAAGCTGATTTGGGTTATCGCGACCGGCGGTAAGAAAAAAGAAAGCGCTCAAGCAAAAGGAGGGAAAGCAAATGAATGGGACAAAACGTAGCGGAAGAGTACCGGGAGGCGGTCAGGGACGGGGTGGTGGCCGGGGACGTAAAGGTGGGCCAGTTGCGGGAGGCGCCGTGGGTACTTGCTTATGCCCGCAATGTAATCATCGCCAGCCGCATGAGCGAGGCGTGCCCTGCATGCAGTTAAAATGTCCGCAATGTGGCACGGCAATGATTCGTGAATAGAAAAAATAAAAAGGAGGATTTGTATTATGCCAAGAGGAGATGCAACAGGCCCCATGGGAATGGGACCAATGACCGGGAGGGCGGCAGGTAACTGCGCCGGTTTTGGAATGCCGGGATACACAAATAATGCCGGAAGGCGCGGTTTCGGTATGGGTTTTGGACGTGGAGTTGGTTTCGGCGGACGCGGCGGCGGATTTAGGCGGCGCAATCGCTTTTTCGCTGCCGGTGTGCCGGGACGTGCGGTGGTTGGCAATATGGCAGCGCCTTTTCCAAAGGCCGACCCGGAGATGGAAAAGCAAGAACTTCATTATCAGACCGAAGTTCTGCAATCCGAAATAGATGCGATCAAGAAACGTTTGGATGAGCTTAATGCTAAATCCTAAACAAAATAATTCTTGTCGCCCAAATTTCAAAAAGCGGCATGGATTTAATTCATGCCCGGCGACGACGGCGCGATAGTCACCGCTTCGTGCTGTCGCTGCCACCAATGATTATAAATTATAAAGGATAACAAATGAAAGTAGCATTGACAACATCAGGAAATGATCTAAGCTCGCCGCTCGACAGCCGTTTTGGACGGGCGCCGAAATTTCTCATCTACGACCTAGAGGCGAACACCTTCGAAATCGTCGACAATGAACAGAACTTGAACGCTGCTCAAGGCGCCGGTATTCAGTCCGCGCAAACCGTTGCCAGTCTGGGCGTTAAGGCACTTGTTACCGGGCATTGCGGCCCGAAAGCGTTCATCGTGCTCAAGGCGGCAAACATTATAATCTATAACACTCCTGCCGCGACCGTGACAGAAGCTCTCGAACAATATCGCAGCGGCAAATTGGCCGAGGCAGCATACGCCGACGTAGATGGTCATTGGGTATGATAAAGAAGCCGCTCACGTACCAGCCGATCGGCATCATCCACAGCGAACATACGATCGCCGAGAAAACACCCATCCAGTCGGTTTATGCTAAAGGCTGCACGGGAGAGGCCGAGATATTCCCGGAATTTGCCGCTGGCTTGCGTGATCTGGAAGGTTTTTCGCACATTTACCTGATCTACCATTTTCACCAGTCGCCACAGGTTAAACTGATCGTAAAACCATTTTTACAGGATGTTGAACGCGGTGTGTTTTCGACACGAACGCCCTACCGGCCCAACGCCATCGGATTGAGCATTGTAGAATTGCTCAAGCGCGAGGAAAATATTTTGCATCTGGATGGTGTAGATATCCTGGATGGCACGCCGCTTCTGGATATCAAGCCCTACACGGCCAAATTTGATCTTCACGATGTAAAAAGCAACGGCTGGCAGGACGAAGTGGACGAGCAGACCGCTCAAAAACGGGGAAAGCGAGGCTATCGCGGAGGATGCGTTCCATGATTATCGCAATCGCTTCGGGCAAAGGCGGAACAGGCAAGACCACCGTTTCTGTAAATCTGGCACGTACACTGGGGAGACATGTCCAGCTTCTGGACTGTGACGTAGAAGAACCCAACGCACACCTGTTTCTTAATGGCAAAAAGGTCAAAGAGGAAATTGTCACGATTCCGGTCCCACAGGTAGATGAAGCCCTATGCAACGGTTGCTGCGAATGCAGCAAATTTTGCGCCTACAATGCCATTGTTACGCTTGGGACTGTTCCGCTAATTTTCCCGGAGATGTGTCATGGTTGTGGTGGCTGCACGCTGGTTTGTCCCACAAAAGCCATCACGGAGGTAGACAGGCGCATCGGTGTGATCGAAGCAATGGTGTCGGAAAATATTACTCTTATTGGCGGGCGCTTGAATGTTGGCGTGGCTATGGCTCCGCCGCTGATCCGAGAGGTTAAAAAACGTCTGCAAAATAATTTACCGGCTATTCTGGATGCGCCACCGGGAACATCCTGCCCGGTTATCGCCGCCATTCGTTATACCGATATGGTTTTGCTAGTAACGGAACCCACGCCGTTTGGTCTGAATGATCTGACACTGGCCGTGGACATGGTGCGCGAGCTTAAAATTCCTTTCGGCGTCATCGTCAATCGTATGGGCAGCGGCGATGACCGCGTGCACGTATTCTGTCAAAAGGAAAATATCCCCATCCTGCTTACAATTCCCGATGACCGAAGGATTGCGGAGAGCTACTCACGGGGAATGCTGATGATCGATGCGTTGCCGGAATACCGAAACCTGTTTCAAAGCTTGATTATAAAAATCACGGAATTTGAAAAAACGAGGAGTTTGTAAATATGCCAACCTATGAATATGAATGCGGTAAGTGCAGTCTGCGCTTCGAACAACAGCAAAGCATCAAGGACGCGCCCCTTCATGCCTGTCCTAAATGTGGAGGGAAAGTCCAGAGAATTATCAGCGGCGGCAGTGGCTTTATTATGAAATCATCCGGGCTAAGCCCGCGTGACTCGCGTAAGGGCTGTTCTTTAGAAGAAACCGGAAACACATGCTGCGGCGCGGATAGAAAATGCGGAGAATCGCATTGCGGAGATTGAAATGAGTTTTAACAATTATAAATATATTTACGGTCCAGTTCCATCACGGCGATTGGGGCGTTCTTTGGGCATCGACCTGGTGCCGTTTAAAACCTGTACATACGATTGCATTTATTGTCAGTTGGGACGGACAACAAACAAAACGGTTGAACGGCGTCCTTACGTACCCGTAAAATATATTTTAAGCGAGCTGAAAATCAAGTTGGCAAAAGGGGAATCTCCCGATTACATCAGCATAGCCGGTTCCGGAGAGCCAACGCTGCATTCATACATCGGCGAACTCATCGGCATGATCAAGAATATGACGAAGATACCGGTTGCCGTCCTGACCAACGGCTCTTTGCTTTTTATGCCGGAAGTTCGTGCGGCACTCATGCGGGCAGATCTGGTAATTCCCTCCCTGGATGCGGGAGATGAATCGTTGTTCCGTTATATCAATCGCCCGCACGCGGATATCTCTTTTGATCAGATGCTTAATGGACTGATTGATTTTACCCGAAAATTTCCCGGACAAGTGTGGCTGGAGATCCTCTTGCTTTCCGGTGTTACCGGCATGGTCGAGGAAGCGGGAAAGATTGCCGCTTATGCAAAAGAGATTGGAGCTGCAAAAGTCCAGCTCAACACCGTTTGCCGGCCTACCGCGGAAGACTTTGCCTGCGCCATGGGAAAAAAGCAGATGGAGCAGCTTGCCTTGCTCTTCCCTGAAGGGGTAGAGGTCATCAGCGAAGATGAATCCGAATGTCTCCACGGTGCCGCCATAAACGATGCAAGCAGCAAGGAAATCATCAATCTGCTGGCAAGACGTCCTTGTACGTTAACAGGTGTCTGCACAGGGTTAGGCCTAAATCCGCATGACACGGCCAAAAGACTCCAGCGGCTCGTTGACGAAAAAGGGATTACGACATTGCGAACCAACCATACCGTATTTTATAAAATAGCGGAGAAAGTCTAAAAGAATGAAAGAAATCGTGATTATCAGCGGCAAGGGAGGGACGGGCAAGACCAGCGTCGCGGCTTCTTTTGCCGTGTTGGCCGAGTGCCCCGTCATCTGTGATTGTGATGTGGACGCAGCTGATTTGTATTTGGTTCTGGAACCGACTGCCCGCGAACACCATGAATTCCGTAGCGGTCATGAAGCGATCATCCGCCAGAAAGATTGCACCTCCTGCGGTGTTTGCTCGGGGCTTTGCCGTTTTGGTGCAGTGAAAACGACTTCAACCGGCAACGGTCGCCTTTTATTTTCTATTGATCCTGTCTCCTGCGAAGGCTGTCGTGTTTGCGTGCGGTTTTGTCCCGCAGGCGCCATTGACTTTCCGGAGCGTCATTGTGGCCAATGGTTTGTATCGGATACGCGTTGCGGCCCGATGGTTCACGCGCGACTAGGCATCGCTGCCGAAAATTCTGGCAAGCTCGTTTCCACGGTGCGCCGCGAAGCCAGACATTTGGCCGATGAAGAAAACTGCAAAATGGTCATTGTGGACGGCCCGCCCGGCATCGGCTGTCCGGTGATCGCCTCTGTTACCGGTGCGACACAGGTACTGATTGTGACAGAACCCACGGTTGCAGGCGAACACGATTTTGAACGAGTGTTGTCTCTGTCCCGCCATTTTCAAATCCCGGCGGCCATTTGCGTCAACAAGTGGGATATTAACGCGGAAATGACAAAGCAAATCGAGGATAAAGCGCGACTGGCCGGCGCGAGCATTGCCGGTAGGATTCGCTACGACCAAGCTGTTACCCGGGCGCAAATACAAAAAAAAGCTGTTGTTGAAATCGACGCACCCAGCGCCGATGATATTAAACAACTTTGGATAAATCTTAATCTTCAGGAGGCATGAAAAGTAAAATGGACGTAAAGGAAGCAAAAACCGGCGCGGACAGCGCCAATAGTAAAACCTGTGATACATGCGGTGACTCCAGTTGTTCAGCCGCCAAACAAAATAAAGAGGAAAATCCGGAAGAATACGCGGCTCGCATCCGTCTGCTCTCCAGACTCTGCCGTATCAACCACAAAATCGTCGTGCTTTCGGGCAAAGGTGGAGTCGGTAAAAGCACTGTGGCCGTTAATCTGGCCACATCGCTAATGCTTTCCGGTAAGCGCGTTGGTCTTCTGGATGTGGATATTCACGGACCCAGCATTCCCACCATGCTGGGTCTCGAAAACAAGACCATCGAAGGCAGCACGGGTGGTCTTCTGCCTGTAGAACTGGGAAAGATGAAGGTAATGTCCATAGGTTTTCTGCTGCAAAACCCTGATGATGCTGTCATCTGGCGCGGCCCCATGAAGATGGGTGTGATCAAACAGTTTATTACGGATGTGGAATGGGGTGAGTTAGACTATCTCATTGTCGATGCTCCCCCCGGAACCGGAGACGAACCGCTTTCATTATGCCAACTTATTGATCCATTGGATGGTGCGGTGATTGTCACCACACCCCAGAGGGTGGCGGCGGTGGATGTGCGCAAATCGATCAGCTTCTGCAGGCAGGTTCATGTACCGGTGTTGGGCGTCATCGAAAACATGAGCGGCTTTGTCTGCCCGAAATGCGGCGAGGTCACACAAATCCTGCCTGCGGGCGGCGGCAGAAAAATTGTCGCAGACATGAAAGTCCCCTTTCTGGGTGTGATACCCATGGACCCGGGCATTGCCAAGTCCGGTGATGAAGGCCGCGCGTTTATCCAGCATTACGCGTCAAGCCCGACGGCAATACTTATGCAGGAAATCATCAATCAGATTACAGCTGCAGATAAACAAAAAAAATTAAATTCATAAGGAGAAAAATACCATGAAAATTGCAATACCACTTGCCGAAGGAAAACTGACCATGCATTTTGGTCACTGCGCTAGCTTTGCTCTGATTGAGGTGGACGCAACACAAAAAAAAATACTAAAGCGCGAGGATGTTGACGCTCCACCACACCAGCCGGGACTTTTGCCGCCGTGGCTTGCCGAGCGCGGGGCGAATGTGATAATTGCCGGGGGCATGGGACAACGCGCTCAGGAATTATTCGCTGCGCAGGGCATTAAGGTAATCGTCGGAGCATCGGCGGAAACACCAGAGTCACTGATAGCTGATTACCTTGCAGGCACTTTGCAGGTGGGCAATAACGTTTGCGACCATTAATAAACAGGGGGTTAGATTTCGCGGAGGTGAATTTATTGGCAAATATGTCAATAGGCAGGCTTTTACCAACCGGTTGACGGAACAGCCAAATGATGTATAATTCAACGGATGGCTTGGAATGTAGTCATTTGTTTGAATATATTCTTTGCTTGGTCTAAAAAAAATAAAGGAGAAACGAAATTATGGCTTCAACTAAATTAAACACTGTGGACAAAATTGAGATTCTGACATTGCAAGACAACTACATCGAAATGACAGCTATGGACAACAACGCTATGGTTACACGCGCCATGCCGCTCAAGGACGGAGAAATTCGCGCATCCATTTTGGCGGAGCATGGTTTTTCGGCCATCGTGAAAACAACAATAGGCGAGAAGACAAAAACCATGCTTTTTGATTTCGGATTCTCCGAAAATGGCGCGGCGCAAAACGCGGCAACTCTAGGCGTCAACATGACCGAAGTCGAGGCTGTGGCTCTTTCACACGGACACAGCGATCACACTGGCGGCATGGAAAAGCTTACTGCTATGATCGGCAAGCGCAACATTCCCTTTGTTGTGCATCCATCCGTCTTTGTATCGCCCCGTTATATCAAATTGGGGGAGGAATTTAAAATCAACTTCCCCAAATTGACGCGCGAAATGGTCAAATCGGCAGGGCTCTCTGTGGTAGAGTCAGATAAACCTTACCCCCTCTTGGATAACACAGTCCTCTTTCTGGGCGAGATCCCAAAGCAGACTGATTTTGAAAAAGGTTGGCCCGTCGTTCATTGCCAGAAAGACGGCAAGGAAGTTTGGGATGCCATCGAAGACGATACCTCCATCGTGATGAATCTTAAAGACAAGGGATTGGTGATTGTTTCCGGCTGCGCCCACGCGGGCATTGTCAACACAGTGTGCTACGCAATGGCCGTAACCGGCGTTGACAAGGTTCACGTTGTCATGGGTGGGTTTCACCTCTCCGGGCCATTTTTTGAACCAATTATTGACAGGACAACCGAGGAAATTAAAAAGATTCAGCCGGACTTTATCATCCCAACGCACTGCACGGGTAGGAAAGCGATCATGGCCATGGAAAAACAAATGCCGGATCAATTTATTTTAAATATGGCGGGAACAAAACTGACATTTGCGTGAACAATTTTGAAAAAGGAGATGACATGACAAAGAAAGCATTTCAGGATTACTACCCTGATGATTTAAACCACTGTTACGGCTGCGGCAGTCTTAACGAACATGGCTTGAAAATCAAAAGTTACTGGGACGGAGAGGAATCTATCTGTATCCACTTGCCCAACCCCCACTACACGGCAGTTCCCGGATATGCGTACGGCGGTTTGATTGCCTCACTCATTGACTGCCACAGCACGGGCACGGCCGCCGCGGCTAAATACCGCGAGGAAAACCGTGAAATGGATACGTTGCCGCCGCTACGTTTCCTCACCGCGTCTCTGCACGTGGATTATCTATTGCCCACACCATTAGGCGGTCCGATCGAAATTCGCGGCAAGGTTAAGGAAATCAAGGGGCGCAAGGTAGTTGTGGAATCAACCCTCAGCGCGGGCGGCAATGTCTGCGCCCGCGGCGAAGTGGTTGCTATTCAGGTGCCCGAGCATATGATGCTGGCGCTTCTTAAAAAATAATGGGAAATATATATTCGCATTGATTTAGATCAATGCAATCGCATCCGCAGAATGTTAGTGTTGTACAAAAAAGGAGTATTTTTTATGAGTGATCGATTAAAGAACTTCCCCATTTCATTTTTTGCAGTGGTTATGGGAATTATGGGTGCGACAATTGCCTGGGAAAGGGCAGAAAATATTTTCGGATGGGAAGGCTATGTGAGCGCAACGCTGCTTTGGTTCAGCATACTGATCTTTCTGACGATTTTTTCCATTTACCTGGTGAAAATATTTAAGCATCCGAAAGAGATACAAAAAGAGTTTCAAAACATCACTAAACTTTCATTTTTCCCCACTATTTCCATCAGTTTACTGCTATTGAGCATCGCCTTGATGAGTATTCATCCGACATTATCGCGGACTCTCTGGTTGATTGGCACCATTATTCAGTTTATTTTCAGCGTCGTGATTATCTCCATCTGGATCCGGCATCCGTCTCTGGAAATCAACGCCATCAGCCCGGCATGGTTTATTCCTGTTGTCGGAAACATTCTTGTCCCGATAGCCGGTTCTGTCTATGCACCTATTGAAATATCATGGTTTTTTTTCAGCATCGGTCTCATCCTCTGGATTGCGCTCTTCACCATCATTTTATACCGATTGATATTTCATAATCCTCTTCCCGAGCGGCTGCTACCAACCCTTTTCATTCTCATCGCGCCTCCCGCCATCGGTTTTGTTTCCTATGTCAAACTGACGCAAGCATTAGACCCGGCAGCCAGGATTTTGTATTATTTTGCCTTTTTTGTCCTCATCCTCATGATTCCGCATCTTCGAATGCTGGCGAAGATTAAATATTATCTGTCCTGGTGGGCTTATACCTTCCCCATGGCCGCGCTGACTATCGCCACAATTGTTATGTATCATCAAAGCCATTTTGATTTTTTCAAATATTTGGCACTGGTTTTACTTATCATTCTTTCTGTCGTTATCGGCATGTTGAGTTTCATGACTCTGGCTGCCATTAAAAATAAAAATGTTTGCACCGAGGATTGACGCGGTTATTCACGCTCTCTCATAACGTTTTAATTATAAATAAACAGAGGAGAAACCTATGGCAAAGAGAAAAAGAATTATAGTGATCGGCGGATCCGCCTCCGGACCAAAAGCGGCAGCAAAAGCCAGACGGATTGACAACGACGCGGAAGTAATAATTCTGCAAAAAGAGGCCGATCTTTCTATGGCATCCTGCGGTTATCCTTATTATGTCGGCGGTTATTTCAATGACCGCAACCAGCTTTTGTGCACACCCACCGGTGTGGTTAGGAGCCCTATGTTTTACTTAAACGCCAAAGACATTGACGCCAAAGTGAACACGGAAGTTACAGCTATTGACCTGAAAAACCATGCCGTTTCATTGAAAAATATGGCAACAGGCGAAGTTGGCTCTCTGCCTTACGACAAGCTTGTGATTGCCACTGGTTCCGTTCCCCGTATGCCGCCTGTACCCGGTGTGGAGCTTGCCGGCATCACCACCCTGCAATCCATGAAAGACGCAGACTTTTTGCGCAAAGTCCGCGACGAGGGTAAAATAAAAAAAGCTGTTGTCATCGGCGGGGGACTTATCGGCATTGAAACATGTGAAGCGCTTCAGCTTGCAGGTATTGAAATCACAGTGATTGAACTGCTGCCGCAGTTGCTCACGTTTCTGGACTGGGAACTGGCCAAACTTGTGGAGAACCACGTAAAGAGCAAAGGCGCCAATGTCATTACCGAAAACGGCATTGCCGCATTCTTAGGTGAAAACGGCAAACTCACAGCGGTAAAACTCCAAAACGGCACGGAACTGCCTTGTGAACTGGCAGTTGTGGCAATTGGCGTGCGACCAAATGTTAAACTTGCTCAGGAAGCGGGCTTGAAAGTTGGGGCACTGGGAGGATTGGATGTCAATGAATATATGCAGACCTCCGACCCGGACATTTATGCCGTGGGCGATTGTGTCGAAACCGTCAACCGCATTACCGGCAAGAAGGTTCTCGCGCCCTACGGAGATCTGGCCAACCTTCAGGGACGCGTGGCAGGAGAAAACGCGGCTTCCGAAAATTGTGTAACCTTTCCCGGAACTATTCAAACCGGCATCTGCAAGGTCTTTGATTATGCGGCAGGCGCCACAGGACTTTCCGAGACAACCGCAAAAAAAATGGACTATCCGGACATCATCACGGTGATCAACGCCAGTCCCGACAAACCGGGGTTCATGGAAGGAAAGCTTCTAGTCACCAAGCTCATAGCCGACCGTAAAACCGGCAAAGTGTTAGGCGCCCAGTGTATCGGCCCCGGCAATGTCAGCAAACAAATCGCGCAGTGGGCGATGGCGATTCATGGCAAACTTACCATTGAGGACATTATCAATGCCGACCTTCCCTACGCACCGCCATTTTCCCTGGCTATTGACCACTTCATCGCGACAGCTCATATTATGCAGAATAAAATGAAAGGAAGGCTCAAGGGCATTAGCTGCAAAGAGGTTCGGAGAAAAGTGCTCGCCAATGAAAAGCCTTGCCTAATTGATACACGCGGGCCGGAGGAATTTGAGGAAATGCGGCTGGGCATCGGCGAAACGTTAATTCCCCTGGGCGCGCTGCGCAAGCGGGTGAAAGAACTTCCCGAAGACAAAGAAAAAGAAATCATCTGCTATTGCAAAATTTCGCTGCGCGGTTATGAGGCGGCACTGGCGCTGGAAGGCAATGGCTGGAAAGATGTCAAAGTTATGGAAGGCGGCATCATGGCGTGGCCGTATCCGAGAGAAAAATAGGCAAGAGGAAAACGCATGGATCAGTGCGTTACAGTATGTTTCTTAATTGAGAAATTATCAACCATCGTTAAAGGGAGGGTGCAACATGAAAAACAATGCTTTGTCTAAACTCCTTGTGCTGATCATATTGGCACTTTTGCTGCCTGGCATTGGCCAGGCACGGGACATTCCACCGATTGTTTCCGCTGATTGGCTCTTCACCAATCTCAAGAACCCAAAATTGATTATTCTTGATGTCCGTCGCTTGGAAGACTACAAGGAGGGTCATATCCCGAAAGCTCTCAGCGCCTTTTACGGCGCATGGGCTTATAAAAAAGATGTTCTTTTTTCAGAGATTCCTGAGCTGGATGACCTCAATGACACAATCGGCTACGCTGGCATCAGTATGAATTCCTGGGTTGTGGTTACCGGTAGAGTGGACACCCCCAGGCTAAGCTATCAAAGCGCCCGGGTGGCCTGCACACTGCAATACGCAGGCATTGAAAATGTGGCTCTCCTGGATGGCGGAATGAATAAGTGGTTTTTGGATAAGAAACCTCTATCCTCAAACATCACCCGCACAAAAGCAAAACCATTTCAGGGAAAATATCGAAAGGATAAATTCGCCGATAAGGATTATATTCAAAGCCGACTAGGCAAGATCATTCTGTTGGATGTCCGCGAACCGGATTATTTCACCGGCAAAAAAAAGATGGATTGTGTCCCCAAGCAGGGCAGGATTCCCGGCGCGGTTAATCTACCCACCTCATGCGCTTTTAATAAAGATGGCACATACAAGACCAAAGAGGAACTGGCTGCGATTGCCGAGGCGGCAATAGGTAAAGATCGGACAAAAGAAATCATTACCTACTGTGACATCGGTCAGTGCTGCCCGACTTGGTCATACCTGCTTATAGAAGTATTAGGCTATACCAATGCCAAGCTCTATCCGGGCTCTATGCAGGAATGGATGCAGGACCCCCAGGCGCCTGTTACGCGCTGAGGACTTAACCTGCCCAGAAGTTATACCGGCATCAATATAGAATAAGCGAAAAAGCGGCAGGCTACTTCAATCTCTGTGGCCTGCCCAAACTGAGCGAAGGCGAAAGTCAAACTAGTATCAGGTCTGCCTGATCGCACTAACCTCCGAACGGGGGGAAGAAAGGACAAATAGAAAATGGCATTAATTAAAGCACAAAAGATCACCAAGGATTACCAGACAGAAGACGTCGTTGTCCACGCGCTTCAGGACGTGGACTTTGAAATTGAACCCGCCTCCTTCGTTTCCTTTGTCGGGCCTTCGGGCAGCGGCAAGACAACAATCCTCAATCTAATTGGCTGCCTGGATAAACCATCAGTGGGAAACCTCCGTATTGCCGATACAGACGTCATCGGGCTTGCGCGCAAGGAGAGTGCCGCTTTCCGGGGTAAACATCTCGGCTTCATCTTTCAGGATTTCAACCTGATTCCCGTGCTAACGGTTTACGAAAATATCGAATACCCTCTGATCATGGTTCAGGACGTAGCGCCACAAGAACGCAAAGAGAGGATCTCCCGGCTGCTTGCGGCAGTGGACATGACAGATCAAGCCCACAAATATCCGCAGCAGATTTCGGGAGGACAAAAACAACGGGTAGCTATTGCCAGGGCTCTGGTAACCAATCCTGCCCTTGTCCTTGCTGATGAACCTACCGCAAATCTGGATTCGCAAACGGCATACTCTGTGATCAGCCTGATGAAGAAAATGCGCGATGATTTCGGCACAACATTCATCTTCTCCACCCATGATACTAAAATTGTCGGTGAGGCGGAAGTCATCTTTCGTCTGGAAGACGGCAGACTGACCGGGAAAGAAACGAAAGGGGGAACAAAGTAATGATTAATCTTTTTAAAATCGCCATCCGTAATCTCATCCGCTATAAAAGAAGAACATTGCTGACGGCATCGCTTATCACCATCGGCGTTGTCTTTGTTCTCGTCTTTGTCTCTATCACCGGTTCTTTCAAGGCCATGATGATCGGCCAGATCACCGATTCCATGCTGGGGCATCTCCAGATCCACCGCAAAGGCTATGTTGCTTCCATTGATAACCTGCCCCTGAATCTGAACATAAAACCTCAGGCTTATGCAAAGATTGCCGCTATGCTTGACACAACGCCGGAGGTTGCAGCTTTTTCGCCGCGTCTGAAATTCGGCGGCATGTTCAGTACCTTTGTGGAGACAACCAACATCCGTTTAAACGGCATCTATCCCGAGCGGGAGTTTCAGACCGTACCTCTTTTAACCTCCCGCATAACAGAAGGCAAAAAGACCCTCAGCCGCGGTGAAATACTGATTCCCGCACTTCTAGCTAAAGGATTAAAGGTCAAACTGGGCGATAATGTTGTTATTGTGGCGACAAACGCCGACGGTTCCGTCAACGGCAAGCAGTTTATCGTCTCCGGCATCATGGAGAGCGCCACAGGGCCAGGAGGGCGTGATGGGTACATTCACATTGAGGATGCTGCCGAAGTTCTCCGTATGACTGAAGCGGAAGTAAGTGAAGTAGCGATCCGGCTCAAAGATTTCAGCCGCCTTCCCGCTGCAGTTAAACAACTGGAAAATAAAGTCTCAGGCGAGGTCAACAAAGAGGGGCGGCCTATTTTTGAAGTACACTCGTGGGAACAACTCTCGCCTTTCTTCAACATCGCCCGGATGATTGATGTTATGACGTTTTTCATCAAAATCATGCTTATTGCCATCGTCCTCATCAGTATTATGAATGTCATGATTATGGCCGTATATGAACGGATTCGGGAAATTGGTACTATTGCCGCCATCGGGACTCTACCCGGTAAGATCCGCTCAATGTTCATCATCGAGGGGTTTTGTCTCGGTGTCGTTGGCGCCATTATTGGCGATCTCATTGGTATCGCGGTCGTGGTGATAATCAATCTTGTCGGCATCCGTTTTGATTTTGGACAGCAGCAGGGACTGCTTCTGAAGGCAACACTTCAGCCATCTGATCTGCTGACCGTATCGATCATAGTAATCGTAGTTGCTGTGTTAGCCAGCCTTCAGCCGGCGGTGAGAGCATCAAAAATGGAACCAATCGAGGCCTTGCGACATGTCTAGTGCCAAGGCTACAACTTAAGGGAGAATAATATGATTAAAAAACTATTGTTAATTTGTCTGTTGATTGTATCTGTTGCCTGTCCGGCATTTGCCGAGGATGGTAAGGCACTTTTGGAGCAGGTGGACCGGAACCTCAACCCCGAATCCTATGAGTCCTATCGAAAGCTCATAAACATCGAGCCTTCCGGCGCAAAAAAAGAATTTACTCTTTTTACCGTCAAAAAGGGCGTTGATAAAGTCGCCTCGTTGTTTCTTGCCCCCGCAAGCGAAAAAGGCAGAAGCACGCTTAGGCTTGGTGACAACATGTGGCTGTATATTCCCAATATCGGCAAGCCAATTCGCATTACCAATCTACAGTCGGTTGTGGGAGGGGTATTCAACAATGCTGACATTCTGCAACTGGATTACACCGCAGAATACAATGTGGAAAAGGTTGAGGAAAAGGGAATCCAATACATTCTTTATCTCAAGGCAAAGACAAAAAGCGTAGCCTATGACAAGCTCAAGATTTGGGCAGACAAGGACAAAAAACTGCCGACAAAAATTGAATGTCTGACAGAGGCGAAGATGCTGATCAAAACTCTCTACTTCAAAGATATAAAGGATTTCGGCGGCGGTATCGTCCGCCCGGCGGTAATTGAAACTGACAGTCCTCTTTATAAGGGCTACAAGTCTGTCATGATCTTAGCCAAAATCAAGGAGAAGACTTTCAAGGATGAGGCATTTACCCTTACCTTTATGCCGAATCTGGAATCGCTGCGATAAGTGAAAAGACTGTTGATTATCTTCCTGCTTTTTGCGTTTTGGATGGTCCCTTTACTGGCCGTTGCCGAGGAGTCATACACTTTCGATCCTGCCGAAACTGAGAAGAAACCCTATCATGTCGGAGGATACGTTGAGTTTAAACCTATTCTCTATGGCCTTAATCACGATAGCGCCTTTTACAAAATGCGCTTTTTCAACGATCCCCGGGGGCAGAATCTGCTGGAAGCAAACGGCAGGATTCAACTGGAAGGAAGCTATGAGAAAAATATCTTCCGCATCTATGCCAAGACGAATACGGATCTGAAATCTTCCTATTCGGGTGAATCGGAAAGATCGACGTTTTACGAATTTTATGGTTCCGTCAAGCCATCGTCCAATCTGAAGTTTGACGTGGGTAAGAAAACGATGAAGTGGGGAAAGGGTTATGCCTGGAACCCCGTGGCTTTTGTGGACAGACCGAAAGATCCCGACGACCCGGAAACGGGCATGGAGGGCTACATCCTCGCCACAGCGGACTATATCAAGAGCATGGATGGCCCACTGAAAACATTTTCCTTCACACCCGTACTCTTCCCTGTTTACGATCATGCAAATGACACCTTTGGCAATAACTATAAACTCAACGTTGCCGGCCGATTCTATTTTCTTTTGTATGACACAGATATCGATCTTCTGTTTATGACCGGGGGCAGTCGTACAGACCGTTACGGCGTTGATTTTTCCCGCAACATCACAACTAGTTTTGAAGTGCACGGTGAACTTGCTTATGTTCGTAATTTCCAGAAAAACGTATTAGACATAAACGGGAACCCCTATCTGGTGGAAGGGGACGCCGTAAGTTATGTCATCGGCATCCGCCACCTGACAACATTTGACCTCACCACTATCATTGAGTATTACCACAATGGTACGGGCTTCAGCGGCGATGATATGAAAAACTACTACGGCTACATTACACGCGGGTACAACACGTATCAAACAACAGGCAACGCCATCGCTCTTGGTAACGCTCAGCAAATGGCGGAGGGAAGTTATGGCCGCGCAAGCGCCATGGGGAATTATTTGTACGTCCGTTTCAGCCAGAAGGAACCATTCGACATCCTCTATTTCACTCCGTCAATCACAGGAATGATGAACACCGACGATCAGAGTTGGTCACTTACGCCGGAACTGCTTTATACGGGTATTACCAATTGGGAATTTCGCTTACGCACGGGCATTATCGCCGGAGCAAGAAATACTGATTTCGGTGAGAAGCAAAACGATTATCGTATTGAACTGCGAGTAGGATATTACTTTTAGACAAAGGCTGGATTTATATACGCATGAAACTACAAAAAATTAAACAACCGACATTATTGGAAATTGTTAAGACTGCTTTATACATCGGGACTATCGGCTATGGCGGGCCGGAGATTCTGGCCTTGATGAAGAAAACCATCGTTAACGAAAAGGCCTAGCTCTCCGAGGAGGAGTTCATCAATGCCTTGAGCCTATCACTGATTCTACCGGGTGCCACAGGTGTAACCTTGTGGGGTTATATCGGCCATAAGCTGCGCAAGCCCTGGGGCGGGATACTCGCACCTTTCTCGTTTGTCATACCCTCTATGATTGCCATTACCGCTCTGGCCTGGGCGTATTTCACTTATGGGGACTTAAAATTTGTCCATTCAATTTTTATTGGTCTGGGGGCGCTGGTTGTTGCCTTGCTGATAAATGCAACTTTGATGATGGCTAAATCCGTCTTCCCCAAAATGGATCGTAATTCCTACAAAGGCATTACTATTGCGGCTCTTTCTTTTCTGGGCATCACCTTTTTGCATTTAAATGTTGTCTACATCATCCTGATTTCCGGGGTACTTGGAGCTTTATTTTTTTATTTCAGCGGGGAATTTGAACAAGAAACAATGTCAGGGCATTTAAAAGTAAAAATTGACCTACCCAAAGCCGGGAGACTGCAAAATTATTTACCGCTTTTAATAATGGCTGGCGTGCTTGCCACAATCTTTTTGTCTATTGCCGGAACATGGCTCATTTTTACGACCTTCCTGAAGATTGGCACCTTGGCCTTCGGCGGTGGCTTTGCCACTATCCCGCTAATTCAACATATTGTCGTCGATGGAATGCATTGGTTGAGCCTGACAGCCTTTCGCGACGGTATTGCTTTGGGGCAGATCACACCAGGGCCGATATTTATCACAGCTACGTTCATCGGCTTTAAGGTGAAAGGCATTCTCGGCGCACTGGTTGCTACCATAGGCATTTTTACACCTTCGCTTGCCGCCATCATAATTCTTGGACGCGCTCATGCAAAAATTAAAAACCTGAAGATCGTTAAGGTAATCATTAAAGGATTCTTTTCCGGCTTCATCGGGCTTTTGCTCACCGTTGTTTATCAATTCGGGGTTCATTCTCTCATCGATTGGCAGACATGGACAATTTTTGCCATTTCCGTCGCCTACCTGATTGGTTGGAAGAAAGACGCCATCTGGCTTATCATGGGAATTATCTGTGTTTCATTGCTGCTGTTTTAAAAGGGATGTTTAAATGTTTAGTAATTGCCATAGCCGGGTAGGGCGCTGACTCAGTTTGCATCTACAATTCATCGAAAATACAAATCTTAATAATCAATGAATTCCATTTGTACTGTTGAATATGCCGTCATCTATTTTCTCTCCAATTCGATCTCACTCGTTTATCACCCGTTCGGTATCCTTTCCATTTTCACACCTCCGTCTTGGTTTCTTACCTAAACATTGGTGTCCATGTTTTTAACATAGCACAGTCTTATAGCCGCAACCCGTCCAGTGACGAGAGTTGCATGCCCAAAAAAACGCCCCGCTGCTTTTTGCAAAGAGCGGGGCGTTTTGCGTCAAGCCAGATTATTTTTTCTTGGCGTCAGGCGCGGCAGGCTTGCCTTTGTCGGCAGCTTTCGGTGCAGGAGCCGGTGCGCCACCACCCACGGTCACGTCGGGACGAACGCCGTCGATGGTTTTCCTGCCCATGCCTTTGACCTTTTCCAGGTCGTCCACGCTCTTGAACGGGCCGTTTTTGGTGCGGTATTCGATAATTGCCTTGGCCTTGGCTGGGCCTATGCCTTTCAGCATTTCAATCTGCTCTGCGGTGGCGGTATTGATATCCACCGCCGCCATGGCGAAACCGGGAAATACGAGCAGTACAAGCAGCAATGCAACCAATAGCTTTTTCATCATCACTCCCTCCTAGGTTTGGATTAAAAATTGGGTTAACAATTTTCACGATTGATTTATAAGGTATTGCTTTTTACGGCTCGGAGTATATGGGAGGTGTTTTTGCCTGTCAAGGGATATTTTCCATCGAAAATCAGGGGCGACGATAGAGTTGGGCAGGGCATGTGGACTGGAGGCAGTCCTTATTGAGCAGCCGGCACACTTTTGGGACGAGTCGCCCGTCAGGAAAGCATTTTTGAGAACCATTCGGGCAGACCTTTCCGGCACGCCTCTTTTTTACGATGTGTTATGCTTGGATGTATTCATTTCATGGATATTCGAGGTCTCGATTGAATTGATCATAACGCATTGAAATCTTGTATGCCTGCTATAATCACAGTTCTGAGGCTTTCAGGAAGGCCTACGCAAAAATAAATTACTGAATCAACGGAATCAATGTACCCATCTACAAGTTGGTAAGTGCCACGACATCGTGGACACTCTGTTACTTATCGTAGTGTGTAATCAAATTCATCTACCTGGGTTATCCAGGAACAGTTTTAGTTTTTGTTCTTTGACATTAATCGTAGCCTCCTTGGGGATTGGTATTTTTAGAGAAAGCACCACGGCGCTCATAATATAACAAAAACAAACCCTGCCCATGTTCGCAGGCCAAACGCAAAAACGTTATTCGAGCTCCTTTTCATATGACTGCTTTGCGGCACGGAGGTTCATGTAAGTATTTTGTCGCTTACAGCATCCCAGATATATGGGCATTCGCGTCTGCTGAAGACAAACTCAATTCCAGCACGTTTAATAACCTTTGCCTTTCCCGAAAATAAATGGGCTGAAAACCATGAAAGGATCCTTTCGTTGGAATCCTTTCATATAAAATATTTTATACATCACTATCACCATTTATCACGGGTTCAAGTTAAGTTTATGTGCTGCGCCTGAATCCACCTGCTGGCGCGTCCAGAGCATGGGATGGTATTGCACTTTGCTCCATGGCACTATCATATTGCCATACAAGGGATTGCCCGGATGCCCGCTCTGCCCGGTGGAATTCATGCTGACACCATTGCTCAGATCCCCCATATCAACAATCATGCGCATGGATGGGATTAAGCGGATGGAAAAATTGCCGTTACTGGCATACCACATCATGCTGTTAACACATTCTCCGCTGCCGCCTGACGGTACGGGCCCTTGGTTTACCAGCGACTCTATTGGCCCTATGCCGCTGGCTCCAAGCGGATTGCTGACGAAGGTTGCTTTGTGCAGCGATCCCCATTTCCATTTACTGCGATTCTTGCCCAGGTCGGCCACTGCAGAAGCGTAGCCTTCCCTAAAGGAACGGCTGAGAACCTCATCCCTGGTTTCCTTGATATCCTTTGTAGCCGGATTATC
>JBAXON010000023.1:0-20241 GCA_037133255.1 Deltaproteobacteria bacterium | reverse complement strand
CACCACTTCAATAACAAACTTGGTGCGGTGATCGGGAATCTGGAGCTGGCGCTGACGGAACTGCCTAAAGGAGGGAATCCGCAGGCACGCATCATCGCGGCCATGAAAGCTTCCGGCAAGGCAGCGGAAATGAGCAGCATGATGCTTACCTACGTTGGTCAATCGTTTGAACAACGTGAGTTGTTGGATCTCTCTGATGCTTGCGTGCGAGGTCTACCCTTGATCGAGGCCGTTATGCCGGCAAACGTGGTTTTGAAAAAAGATTTGCCCGTTATGGGTCCGATTGTCAGCACGAACGCCGATTACATACAACAGGCGCTCACCAACCTTCTCACCAATGCTTGGGAAGCTATCGGCAGGGAAAGTGGCACCGTCTCCCTGCGCGTTAAAACAGTTTCTTTGGCACAAATCTCCACAGCGAAACGCTATCCCATAGACTGGCAAGCGCAGTACACTGCCTACGCCTGTCTGGAAGTAGCTGATACCGGCTGCGGAATTGAGGACAGGGACATTGAAAAGATCTTTGACCCGTTTTACTCCAACAAGTTCACCGGTCGTGGTATGGGCCTGCCCGTAGTCCTGGGAATTTTAAAGACACATAACGGAGTTCTTACAGTCGAGAGTACACCAAACCAAGGCAGTACATTCCGGATCTTTTTCCCTCTGTCTGAAAAAGCCCTCATGCGAGATCAAGAGGCTGGAAGTAGTTATGATTACTCGATCAGCTCGTTTTTCCCCACCAAGTTTATAGAGGGCGGAGCGGTGCTATTAGCCGAAGATGATGAGATGATGTGCAACATGGCCGGAACCATGCTGGAGAGTTTTGGGTTTTCGGTGATGAAAGCAAAAGACGGCGTTGAGGCAATGGAGATATTCGGCAAGCATCAAAGTGAAATTCAGTTTGTCCTTTCCGACCTGACCATGCCACGTATGAACGGTTGGGAGACATTGACGGCACTGCGCAAGGTCCAACCCAATATCCCCGTAATCCTGACCAGTGGCTATGATTTAGCCCATGTGATGGAGGGTGATCATCCCGAACTGCCACAGGCATTCTTAAGCAAACCATACAACCTCAATGCACTGCGCGACGCGATTAGTCAGGCACTGGGGAAGATTGATTGATATCACATGTAATTGCGGTGCTGGATAGCTTCAATGTAACCAACCGTGCCTTCGGAAATCTGCGCGGCATTGGCCTCATCGGTATCTAAATGCATATCCAGCAGGTAGTCAGGATGAACGCGGACAAGGACATCCCCGAAGATCAGCTCCCGCACGCCCTTAACCTTGACCATGACCACATCCTTATCGCGCAGACCCAAAGTCAGTGCCTCGGCAGGAGACATGTGGATATGGCGCTTGGCGCAGATCACCCCTTTGCTTAATTTCAAGGTTCCCGTATCACTTTCCAGCGTTATTCCCGGAGTTCCTTCAAGATCTCCGGAATCCCGGAGGGGCGCCTCAATGCCCAACTTGAATTGCTCTGTGCGCGATATTTCCACCTGCGATTCTTTACGGGCCGGGCCGAGAACCCGGACGCGCTCAATTCTCCCCTTTAGGCCAATGAGGTTGACGGACTGGATAGAGGCAAACTGACCGGGTTGACTGAGTGCTGAACGCGGCGACATTACCTGATCTGTCCCGAAGAGAATTTCAAAATGCTCCTGGGTCAAGTGGACATGATGGGCGGAAGTAGATATGGAAATGGGACGGGAACTGAGTTTTTGAATATCGTCTTTAGTCCTTACTCTTCCCAGCGCGTGAATAGTTTCGCGGGCAATCATTTTTTCTTCATCGGCCGGGACGATAAGAATCCGGACGCGGGAATGGGGCAAGGCAATATCCGTTATCTGGCCGCGACGGACATGGGTATTGCGGTTAATATCATCCAAAATAAAGATGCCGAACACTTCCATTAGTTGACATATCCGGGAGCGGATTTCCGCGGAATTCTCTCCTATTCCACCGGTGAAAATCAGCACATCGAGGCCGCCAAGCGCGGCTATATACGCGCCGATATATTTCTTTACCCTGTAACAGAAAGTTGTAATCGCCAGTTTGCAGCGAATATCACCATCTTCTGCTGCCGCTAAAATCTCCCGCATATCATTGCTTTTGCCGCTGATGCCCAGAAGGCCGCTTTTTTTATTGAGCATCAGATCAACTTCATCGGCGCTCATCTTGCGGTGACGCAGCAAATGCAGGATTACGCCGGGATCAATATCTCCTGCCCGCGTACCCATAACCAGGCCTTCAAGCGGGGTCATGCCCATGCTTGTATCAATGCTCTGCCCGCGGTTAATGGCGCAAACAGAAGCGCCGCTGCCCAAATGGCAGGAAATCATCCGTAGCTCAACTAGCGGACGTTTGAGGAATGTTGCCGCGCTCAGGGCGACAAATTTATGATTTGTTCCGTGAAAACCGTAACGGCGGATCTGTTCCTGCTCGCAGAGATCATAAGGCAGGGCATAAGTATAGGCATTTTCCGGCATTTTCAGATGAAAGGATGTATCAAAAGCGGCAACCTGCTTAGCGGCAGGAATAAGTTTTTTCATTAGTTCAATCCCTTCCAGATTATAGGGATTGTGCAGAGGAGCAAGATCGCTTAGTTCCTTAATGGACGCGGTAACCTCATCATTAATCAAGACTGAAACAGGAAACTTTGCACCACCGTGAACAACGCGATGCCCGATTGCCTTTATCTCGCTCAGGTTACTGATTCCCGTATAAGTCTTGTCGGAGATCGTAGCAACCATCAGCCGGAAAGCTTCTTCAATAGCCATGATGCCTTTAGCCGGCTGCTCTTTTTTGGCGTCTTCTGTTCTGATCATGTGAGAGGCATCGCCGGTACCGATTTTTTCGATAAGCCCTTCCAGAACGGGTTCATTTTTTGTCGTATCAAATAATGTATATTTGAGAGATGAGCTGCCGCAATTGACTGTAAGAATCTTCAGCGGATCAGCGACAGATGAGAAGTTCAGGTCATAGGGATCTTCATTCTCTTTGTAGATGTTTTTCAGGCGAATCTGCGCGTCATCCTGTTCATTGCGTTGCATTCTCTTTGTGACTAGGCGGGTGAATTTGCCGAACGTTTTGGGATTACTGGCAATGATCCGTGAAAAAATATCCCGCGGTATCTTAAGCAGCCTGGCTTTGCCATTGGCAATTACATCCAGAACTGCAGGCTCCCCGGTTAAAATCGCCATTTCTCCGAAAACCTGCGCCCGTTGCAGTGTGGCTATTGTCCTTTTGCTTCCATTATCCTCGGTAAGCAGGACATCCATTTCTCCTTCATAGACAATCCAGAGAAAACGGCCCGGTTCACCTCTTGCGATAACTACTGTTCCATCCGGAAAATCCAGCAGATGGGCATTTTCTGCAATCAGGTTTATTTGATCATCCGACAAATCAGAGATGATTTCGATGCTTTTCAGAAAACTATGGAGTTCCATTTTTTCTCCTTGAAATTAGCGCTAAGCATAAAAGCTGTATTATGACGAGGGAAATTGTGGCCAAACATTATTAAAAAGTCGCAGCAACAGATTGCCGGAAACTGTCCGGCGGTAATTAGCTGATGCTCGCGCATCGTCTATTGGCTTAACGATTTGCCTGATTTTATAAGCGGCAGCGGTCAGTGTCGTAAGCGACAGTTTTTCACCAATCAGGGTATCTTCGACTGTGGCAGAGGTAATGACTGTCGGGCCGACACTGCCCCAAGCAAATCTGGCTGCTTCGATTACCCCTGAAGGCGACAATCGCAGCAGGGCGGCCATGCTGGCAACAGCACAGGCCATGGACTTGCGCTGCCCGACTTTTTCAAAATGATGGATGTTGTATTCATCCGGCTTTTTTACAACGATGCCCGTCAGGATCTCTCCTTTTTGCAATTTTGTTGCCCCGGGGCCGCTGATAAACTCCCGGATCGGCAGGATGCGGACGTTGTCGCGGGTGCGTAGTTCCACCTCCGCCTGCAGGATATAAAGTGGCGGCAGGGTGTCACCGGCAGGCGATGCCGTACAGATGTTTCAGCAGATTGTCACCATATTGCGGATCAGGGGCGACCACAGCGTTTGCAGGGAACGGATCAGGACTGGCAGGCAAGACAAGAGCAGTGGATGACGGAGAATTTCAGTGGAAGTGACTGCGGCGCCAATCCGGATGCCGGCAGCAGTTTCCCGGACGTCCCGTAGTTCGGCAAGGCGTTCCAGGCAGATAAGGCCAGGCAATGAGGCTACCGTCCCGGCACGCATTTTTACGAGCAGGTCTGTACCGCCGGCGAAGATAAGCGCTTCGGGCTCAGCATCCAGATATGACCATAGCTCTGGCAGCGTTTGTGGTAGATAAACCTGCGTCACTTTGCTTGCTCCTCCCGGCGTGATGTTGCCTCGACGGCATCCACAATCTTCTGATACCCCGTGCATCGGCAAAGGTTGCCGCTCAAACCCGTCCGGATGTCCGCCCGAGTGGGATGGGGATTGTGCTTGAGCAGGGTGGCAGCCGACAGGATCATCCCCGGCGTACAAAATCCGCACTGGATTGCCCCGTGCGAAATGAAGGCATCCTGCAGGGGGTGCAGGCCATCATCGGAGATCCCCTCGATGGTTGTGATTTCTCGGTCTGCCAGTTGCGCCGCCAGCATGAGGCAGGATAAACGGCTCTCGCCGTCAACGAGGATCGTGCAAGCCCCGCATTCGCCTGCCCCGCAGCCTTCCTTTGTTCCCGTTAGCCCCAGATCTTCCCGCAGGATGTCCACCGCGCGACGGTTTGGCTCGGCGTTAATTGTTGCCTTTTTACCGTTGAGCAGAAAATTAATAATCATGGTGTCTCCTGCTGCTTTTGCAGCTCTGCGAGGATCCGTTGTGCCGTGAGCGGCGAGCGGGTCATGTGGATTCCGCAAGCATCAATCAGGGCGCAGGCGGTGGCAGGCAGAGGGCCGTTCATTCCAACTTCGCCAACACCTTTCATGCCGTAGGGTCCGGTAGGCTCATAGGCCGCAACAGAAAGTGAGATCATCTCCGGGACATCCAGTGCCCCGGGAATAATGTATGTAGCAAAATTGTTGTTCACGATGTGCCCCTCTTTCAGGAGAACTTCCTCGCTTAAGGCATAGCCTATCCCCTGAGCAATGGCGCCCTGCACCTGCTGCTCAAAGGCCTGGGGGTTTAGAACGCTTCCCGCTTCCGTTGTTGCCAGGTATGCCTGAACATCTATGGCGCCGGTCAGCTCATCCACCTCGATGCAGACCAGATGCGCGGCGTAAGAAAAAAGAAGATGGGGGAAACCGATGACAAACTCCTTGCCTGTATCCAACTTGTCCCGGACGACCGGCATGAGAAATTGACTGATGCAGACCCGATCCTCCGGAGGCATCATTGCCGCCAGGGCGGTAAGTGGGATCTCCCTCCCCGATGCGAGGTTTTTTACCCGTCCCGGAAGAAGTTCCAGATCATCCAGGGTATCGGCAAGCAGCATGAGCGCCGCCCGCCCGGTGAGGCGATGCCGCAGCTCTTCACAGGCTTTGATCAGGGCGTTGCCGTAGGTATATGTGGTGCGGCTGGCCGCAGCCGATCCCGATGGCAGAGTTCGCTCGGTGTCCGGTTGAACCAGTTCAATTGCGGTATGCTCCTGGCAGAGGATCTGGCCTGCGATTTGGACGAAGGCTGTGGTGTTGCCCTGGCCCATGTCGGAGACGCCGCTGTAAATGCGGATGCATCCGGCCTGCGTCAGTTCCACCTTGGCCAGCGCCGAATCGGGAAGCCCCCGACCATAGCCCATGCTATTGAACACGGCGGCAACGCCTACGCCCCGCTTGTGAAATTTGCCCGCCCCTTGTTTCCATGCCTTTCGGTCCCGCCAGAGAGGATGCTGCTGCACTCTCGATAGGCAGTCCTCAATACCTGTGGATTGGGGCAGGGTTACGCCTGATGTGTTCTGATCGCCTCGCCGCAGGGCGTTTTTCAGGCGCAGCTCGAGTGCGTCCATGCCCAGTTTTGCGGAAAGTTTGTTCATCATTTGTTCAAAAGCGAAGCTGACCTGGGCAACGCCGAAACCACGCATGGCCCCGGCGATGGGATTGTTGGTATAGACACACCACCCCTCGATCAGGGTGTGGGGAATGCGGTATGGCCCACCGGCGTGCTCCATGCCCAGAGCCATGACTTCTCCACCCAGATGGGCGTATGCCCCGGTGTCATAGTAAAGGCGGCAGGAAAGCGCCTGGAGTGTCCCATCCTGCCTGGCGCCAAGCCGGTAGTGCATGCGGACGGCATGACGTTTGTACCCGGCAATGAAGCTCTCTTCACGGTCCCACCACATTTTAACACGCCTGCCGCCGGCATGAAGTGCCGCCAGGACAAGCAGGCACTGGACTGTGGCGCCATCCTTGCCTCCGAAGGCCCCGCCAAGGTACGGGCCGATGATCTGCAATTTATCCAGGGGCAGGCCCAGGGCGTGGTTGATTTCCCATTTATCGCGAAAGGGCGCCTGAGTGGAGACGACGAGGACAACTTTGCCATCCTCCTGCTGCCAGGCGACTCCGTTTTCAGTTTCAATAAAGGTGTGGGATTGAACGGGTACATGGAAGGTTTCTTCCAGGACGATGTCGCATCCCTTCATGGCAGACGGTGCGTCGCCTTTCTGGATCGTTGCCTTCAGCAGGACATTGCCTTGGGGATGTTCTTCATGAACCAGCGGGGCATCGGGGCTTAGTGCGTCGTCAACCGTGAAAATACCCGGCAGAGGCTCGATTTCAACATGGATAAGGGACAGTGCCTTTTGCAGCGTTGCCCGGTCTTCCGCCAGTACGAGCGCAACGGCATCGCCGCAGTGCCGAACCTTTTCCAAGGCAAGTACCGGCTGATCTTTGTGGACGATCCCCTGGCGGTTCGTTCCCGGAACGTCCTTGCCTGTCAGCACAGCGACCACACCGGGAAGTTGCAATGCCGCGGCTGTATCCACAAGGCGAATACGGCCATGAGCAATACCGGCCCGCCTTACACCGGACCAGACGAGATTGTTGCCGTAATAATCTACGGCATATTTTTCCGTGCCTGTGACCTTTGCCGCTGCGTCCACCCGGGAAACAGGCTTACCGATTTCGGGAATGTAGGGATTCATTTCGTTTGTTTCCTTGTTTATCAGGTGGTTTACTTTAACCCAACTCCATGCTATGTCGGCATAGCTAAACACATATCACAGGATCAGCGGTGCTTCAATGAGTAAATTGTTTTATGTTGTCAAAAATCTTTGACATAGATGTCTCTTAAAGGTATATGCAATGGCCTTTAAAAATATGGGGAACGCGTAAAAATGAGGAGTGAAATTAGTAAAAATTCCGAGCGTATCATTGCCTTGCAATTGCAGGCCACCATGTCCTTTCTGCCTGTCGCCACCCAATGCGTGGAAACGGCAGCCACGATATTCGGGCTGGGGCGGGAGGAGTCGCTTAAAATCAGCCTGGCCACGGAGGAAATATTTTCCTACCTCAGCAGCAACGTCTGTCAGGGAGAGATTATTGATATCAATTGTGTGAACGGATTATCATATATCCGCGTTGAATTCCGCTTCCCGGTATCGGCAATCAACATGGGCGCGCTCAATATCGCCGCGCCCGTTACCTGCGCCAGTGAAGACGATATGACGCAGATGGGCCTGGCCATTGCCTCGCACTCGGTTGATCGCCTGAACATCGTTGCGGAAAGACAAAACCGCATCTGCCTGACCATCGAAAAAGATAAAAACTATCCGCAAGCGCCCGAGGCCGCAATTTCGCCGGTAGATAGTACCGGCGCACTGACAGTTTCGGTTCCTGATATAGAAGGGGTGAAGCGCTACGTGACTTGTGTGGCCCAGGGGCCTGCTGATCCGCTGCGGCCGCCATTTTTCAACTACCCCGGTCAGGTAGCAGACATGGTCACAGCCGGTGACTGCCAGATATTAACCGCTGTAGATGCCAAAGGGGAATGCGCAGGCGGGGTTCTTTTTCGCTTTCTGACTTCTCGAATCATCGAGATGTTTGGTCCCCATGGATTTCATGATGGGCGGGAAGGCGAGATTGCAGCGATGCTCCTCGATGCCTGCATCACCAATACAGCGCGGACAAAAGCTATTGGTCTGGTTAGCCTTACCGGGCTCTCCGTCTCCAGCCAAGCGCAATTTGAGTTGCTCGGGTTGATTAAGCATTACGCTACGGAAGGCAAAGCAGTCGAGATACAGGCGTTTTACCGGCTTCTCCATGAAGATCCCGGTTGCCTGGTATTTACGGATGAGTGCTTGAAAGACTACCTGCGGCAGGAATATGCACGTCTTTTTCTTGCCCGAGAAATACGAGATGTTCGCAATCAGGGTGAGACGAAGACCGGGGTCTCGATTTTTTCCACAGAAGTTCGCCGGGAGCAGTCTTTAGCTAACCTGCGTCCCCTGTGGCCGGGCGCTGATTTTGATGCCAACGTCAAAAGGCATATCAATTTCCTTAAGGGAGAATCTATTGCCAACATATTCTTTGCCCTCGATTTGGGCGTTTCCTGGCACGCATCGCTTTCACCTGTTCTTCTCAACAATCATTTCCGACCCGCATTGATTATCCCCTTTGCAGGTCTAGCCGACTTGGTGATTTTTCAGTATGATCGAACCGAATCTTGACCTGCTTGTTCCCGCCTATGTGCGGGAGTTTGAGCCCTATATTCCCAGCAAACCTGATCCGGAGCTGCAAAAGCTTTACGGCTGTGATCATTTGTACCGCCTGAACAACAATGAAAATCCGCTGGGCCCGCCACCAGGTGCCCAGGAGGTAATCAGGCGGTTTGCACCGCCCCGGGGCGCTATCTATCCCAGCGGTGATTCCTACTATCTGCGCTGCGAAATTGCTGCCTGCCACGGCATTGACCCCGATCAGGTTCTTGTGGGCAATGGCGCCAATGAAGTCATCGCTTTTGTCATCAAGGCCTTTTGCACACAGGGCGATAACATCATCACAGCAGACAAGACTTTTGCTGTCTATGAATGGGTGGCCGTTTTTTCCGGGGTTGAGGCCAAAGTCATTCCCCTGAGGGAGGAACGATTTGACGATCAGGCGATGCTCCACAGCATTGATGCCGAAACAAAGGTAATTTTTCTGTGTAACCCGAACAATCCGACTGGAACCTATTGGTCACGGGACGTTCTGAGAGCCTTTCTTGATGATGTGGGTGGAAAGCAGATCGTCGTCGTGGATGAGGCCTATTTCGAATTTGTGGAAGCGGACGATTATCCTAACGGGATGTCGTTACTCAAGGAATATCCCAATCTCATCGTTTTTCGCACTTTTTCCAAGATGTACGGTATCGCGGGCTTGCGCATCGGCTATCTGGCAGGCGACCTGAAACTCGTTGATATGATCCGCCGCACCTGTGTTGTCTATTCCGTCAACGGCATTGCCCAGGAGGCAGCTCTGGCCTGTCTTCGCGACGAAACCGGCCATATCCGGCGCACGCGGAATCTGGTCAGGGAGGGCAAAGACTTTTTGCGCAGAGAGATGGCGGCTCTGGGTCTGCCCGTTATTGTCGGCGAGGGAAATTATCTGATTGTGAAACTGCCGGGTAGCGATACTCTTGCCTACCGGAAGCTTATGCACGAGGGAATAATGATCCGGCCCATGACGGGCTTTCGCTATCCCAATCACATCCGTGTTACTCTGGCCCCGATGGCGGTGATGGAAGCTTTTGTCGCCGCTTTGAAAAAGATACTGGCATGAAAGGAGACGATAGTGGACAATAAGTCCTGCCCCCGCAAACTCTGGTCATTTGAATTTCTTGCCCTTTGCCTGATTATTGCCGTGGCCTTTGCCAATGTCAGTGTGTTTTACAGCTTTTATCATTACCTGGGCGCCATCGGGATTCCCATCGGGTGGCGGGGTTTTCTCGTCGGACTCGAACCGATGTCGGCTTTTATCCTGCGTTTGTTCATCCTTCCCTGGCTGCATGTGCGCAACGCTTATGCGGTCGCGATGACCTCGCTTGTCCTGCTGATTTTTGTTTCCTGCTCGTATCTGTGGGTTTCGACAGTCCAGGCGATGATCGTGCTGCGGATCTTCCACGGTGCGGTCTTTGTTCTTCTTACCTCGGCTGTCATCGCCATGATTGTGAACTTTATACCAGCAGATAAGAGCGGCAAAGGATTCAGCGCCATCAGCATCGCGACCATGATTCCCTATGCCATTGTTCCTCCCCTATCCGAGGTTTTGATTCCATACTTTCGCAATGAAGCCGATATTTATGCGGCCGTATCTATTTTTTCTGTGAGCGCAATCGTCCTTCTTTTCGCCTTTAAAGGTCGACTGGGCGTTGCCCTTTCCAGCATGGACAGCGCTGTGCTGCGCCGCCCGAATGTTGCCGAAATTCGGGAAAATTTACGGCTGCGACCAGTGTTTATATTGATTGCTGCCATCTTTTTTATCTATCTTGCCCATGCGACGCTATTTTACTTTTTGAAGGATCTCTCCCTCCAAATTCGGACAGGAGATGTTGGTCTCTTTTTTACCATTTCCATGATAGCCATGATCTCTGTGCGCGCCCTGGGGGTTTCCTTGTTTGACCGGCTTCACAAGCTCTCTACCCTGCAGAAGACTATGGCTTTATTGATACCTTGCCTGATTCTGCTGCCCCTTGCCGCTTTCCCGGTAGCCTATTACCTGCTGGCGGTCATCTACGGATTATGTATGGGCGTGATACTGCCTCTTTTGAATGCCGTGCTTTTCTCGGCCTCACCGCCGCCATTGCGGGGCCTCAACACCAACATGACCCTGTTCACCATGGATGTGGCGTACTTCCTGGTGCCCTATCTAGGCGGGATGCTCCTCGCGTTCGGGGCGGGATTTGCAATCCTGTTTTACTTAGCCGCGGGATTTGTCATGCTTTCTTTGGCGCTCATCATTACTTTGTCGTATATGCAGAAACAATAATTCAAGGAGAATTTGATTTATGAAAAGCGATGATGTTAAACCGATCCCACAGGAACCCTTTACTGTAAGCGGGTTTCGTCCCGAGGATGCAGGTGGGATTGTTGATCTGTTCCGCTCTGTTTACGGCGAAGGCTACCCGATCAGATTGTTCTATGATGCGGTTGCCATCACCAAGGCCAATGAGGAAGGCCGGTACTATTCTATTGTGGCCCGCACGAATGCCGGAAAGGTTATCGGCGTGACCCACCTCTATCCTTCATCACCCTGCAAAGCCCTGTACGAATGGGGCGTTGGTCTGGTGCTCAAGGACTGTCGCAATTGGGGAATCAACAACCGTCTGGGGGATTTCGCGACAAACGAATTCGTTTCCGGAAATTCTCATATAGAGGAACTATTCGGCGAGGCGGTCTGCAACCATCCTTACATGCAAAAGGCTGTCGGCCGCTTAAATTTCGTGGAGACGGCAATCGAAGTAGCACTGATGCCCGCCGAGGCCTACTCCCGGGAAAAGAGCGCCGCCGGTCGGGTAGCGACCCTGGCTGCTTTTCGCAGCTACAAGCAGAAACCGCACCGGATCTTCTTGCCTGCCGCTTATGACAGGGAACTTCAGGGGATTTACGATCGTCTTGATGATGCCCGCGAGATTATTCCGTCAAAGGAGAAGCTACCGGCAGGTGGTGCATCCCTTGCCGAGCTGGAGGTCTTTGATTTTGCCCGAGTAGCCCGCATCGCCGTTTCGCAGACCGGAGGTGATTTTTTAAACCGCCTTTCCTCTCTGGAGACCGAAGCGCTGACGCAAAAAGTCGTTGTTTTTCAGGTTTGGCTGAATTTGACTGAGCCCTGGGTTGGCACGGCAGTGGATCTGCTTCGGGAACGGGGCTACTTTTTCGGCGGCCCGCTGCCACGGTGGTTTGACGGCGATGGTTTGCTTATGCAAAAACTCCTCTGCCCCCCTGATTTCGGGGGTATCGTTCTGGCATCCGACTGCGCCAAGGAGCTGCTGGAATTTATCAAGGAGGACTGGCGTCGCGCTACATCCCTTACAAAATAATCGGTAAAGCAATTATAGTTTGAGCCGCTGTACTGTGTTTAAGGTTTTCTTGACATTCAATCAGGACTACAATATGCTCAATGTAATTAAAGGCAAGTTCTAAAAAAGCATTACATTAAAATGGAGGTGACAAAAGTGCTCAAAAATAAAAACGACAAGTTGGGGACGATTTTTATGGCAGTCCTGATAGCAGTATCCATGTCTTCATTAGTCATGGCACAGGAAATAAAAATAGGGGCTGGCGCCGCCGGAACGGAAGACATTTTCAACAAGATCAAGGAACCATTCGAGAAGGCAAGCGGGATAAAACTAATGCTCATTTCAAACGGGCCGGTAGAAGCGCTCAAAGATCTGGACAATGGCCTTTTGGATGTAGCAGTCGGAGGGATCAAATTTCCTGACTGGATGGAGATGATGGCAAATGAAGGCTATAGTATTCCTGACAAGAACGCTTACAAATACCGAGTGATCGGCAAGGACATTGTCAAGGTGATCGTGAACAAAGAAAACAAGGTCAAGAAACTTTCACAGATTCAGTTGAAGAATATTTTTACCGGCAAAACGGTCAACTGGAAAGAGGTTGGTGGCAAGGATTTGCCTATTACCGTAATATGGGGAAGCAAGATTCCCGGGACGAATGCTGTTTTCAAAAAACAGATCATGGACGGTGTAGCCTTTACTGAAAATGTTCAGGCATCGACCACCGCAGCGGAGATAAAAAAACTCATAGTCTCTATTCCGGGGAGTGTTGGTCTGGGACCTGTTTCTATAGTAGACGCAACGATTTATGCCCCAAGGATTCCCAAAGTAGGCAGACCGATTACAGCGATAACTAAAGGCAAACCCTCTGCCAATGTGCAGAAGCTTTTTGACTTTATTGAAAAAGGCATTCCATATTAATACAATTAAAATCAGCATCGTAATCGTATCGTTGTTTTGTTTTATCCCCGTAAATATAGCGGCAGGTGAACGCCGTACCATGACCTTTCTGCCCCATTGGCTTCCCCAGGCGCAGTTTGCAGGTTTTTACGTCGCCTATGAAAAGGGCTTCTATAGCAAACAAGGGATCGACCTGAAGATTCTCAAAGGTGGCCCGGACTTTCCCGCAGGCGAGATGCTGAGTAAAAAACGGACAGATTTCACCACTATGTTTCTTTCTGAAGCGCTCCGGTATAGGGACAAAAAAATCCATCTTGTCAATATTGGTCAACTTATGCAACGTTCCGGATTTATCCTTATCGCCAAAAAGGAGAGCGGGATTTCAAAGCCTGCTGATTTGCATAACAAGAAGGTAAGTATGTGGCCGAATTTTCAGGTTCAGCCCCGGGCCTTTTTCCGCAAATACGGCATTGAGGTTAAACCAGTTTCCCAGGGGGCAACTGTTGATCTGTTTCTAAGAGGCGGCGCTGATGCTGTTTCTGCCATGTGGTACAACGAGTATCATACGATTATCAATTCCGGAATTAATGAAGATGAATTGACGACATTCTTTTTTGACCGGTATGGCCTCAATTTCCCCGAAGACGGGATTTATGTTCTTAAAGAAACCTATGAACACGACCGTGAGCTCTGCTGCAAGTTTGTCCAGGCATCCCTTGCCGGTTGGAAGTATGCCTTTGAAAATCCAGAGGAGGCCACAGACATTGTCATGAAATATATTCAAGAAGCTAATGCCGGCGGCAATAGGGTTCATCAGCGCTGGATGCTGGCCAGAATGAAGGATCTGATGCAACCGGTGGACACCAATGTTCCTCAAGGCGATCTCAACCGCAAGGATTACGAAATGGTTGCCGGAGAATTGCAGAAAAGCGGTCTTATCCAGACGATTGTACCCTTAGGTGAGTTCTATGTCCCTTGCGCTCAATAAAATCAAAACTGCGGGCAGGGGAGGTTTGGCCTTCCGGATGTCCCTCTTCATCCTGACCAGTACGGCCTGCATCTTTATTGCGGCTTTTGGTTACAGCTATTTCTACTCCCGCAGCCAGATTCTGGCAGATGTGGAAAAAAACGCCGAGATCATTACTCTCGCCACAGTGAGCAAGATCGAAGTTGTTCTGGGCGGTGTGGAGAAGGTTCCCTCATACCTGGCACGCTCCCTGGGGAGTTCCAAGCCGGCCCTGCCGGAGCTTCAGAAACGGATCAGCGACCTGCTGCAAACCAATCCCGAGATCTTCGGCTCCGCCGTTGCTTATGAACCCTATGCCTTTGACAGCAAGACTTTATATTCAGCTCCTTATATCTGCCGGGGGAAACAAGGAGGCCTCGTTTCGTCGTTTTTAGGAAACAAAGAATATCAATACTTTTTTCAGGACTGGTATCAGATCCCCAAGGAGTTAGACAAGCCCATCTGGAGCGAGCCCTACTTCGACGAGGGAGCTGGAAATATAATTATGTCCACATATTCCATTCCATTTTACAGCAATAAAGGAGGAAAACAGATATTCACCGGTGTCGTCACCGCGGATATCTCTCTGGAATGGCTGATGGAGACGATAAAAAAGATATCATCCCGTCAATCCAGCCACGCCTTTCTCATCTCGCGTCATGGCGTTTTTGTTTCCCATCCGAATAAAGACTACATCATGCGGGAAAGCATCTTCAGTATCGCGGAAGCCAGCAATGACCCGGCCTTAAGAGAGATCGGCAGGGATATGATCCATGGTGGCAAAGGGTTTGTAATTCTGAAAGATCACTTTGCCGGCCAGAAGGCCTGGATGTATTATGCCCCACTGCCTTCTTTGGGGTGGTCGATCGGCGTGGTCTTTCCGGAAGACAAGCTCTTTGCCAGTATCGGCAAGCTGGGCGCTATTATTCTGGCAATCGGCGCCGCCGGGTTTCTTGCCTTGCTGATCGTCATCATCGCCATTTCCGGGACCATCACCAAACCCCTTCGCGTCCTTGCCGACAAGGCGGGTGAAATAGCGCGGGGCAATCTGGAAGTGGAGATTCCCACGGTCAGCTCCCGCGACGAAGTGGCCGCTCTTTCCAACTCTTTTCAGAATATGAAGATCGCCCTTAAGGAGTATATCGGCAATCTTGCCGAAACCACCGCCGCCAAGGAACGCATAGAGAGTGAACTAAAAATTGCCCACACGATCCAGATGAGTTTCCTGCCCAAACGCTTTCCTCCCTTTCCGGAAAAGGAGGAATTGGAAATCTTTGCCGTCCTGGAACCAGCCAAGGAAGTAGGGGGTGATCTCTATGACTTCTTCCTGATTGACGAGGAACACGTATTTTTTTCCATAGGCGATGTCTCCGGCAAGGGTGTGCCTGCGGCTCTGTTTATGGCAGTAACCAAAACCCTGATGAAGGGAATCGCCAGCCAGACTATTTCCCCTTCCATTACCTTGTCCCACGTGAACCTGGAGCTCTGCAAGGATAATGACTCCTTCATGTTTGTCACGGTATTTTGCGGCATTCTTAATTTAAAAACAGGGGAACTACTCTTTGCCAATGCCGGCCATAATCTCCCCGTCCTGATTTCTGCAGGGGGCGATATTCGCTGGCTTTCGTCGCCGCCGGCTTTGCTTTTGGGAATTATGGAAGACGCTCAATTTGAAACGTCCAGGATGATCCTGACTCCCGGCGATACCCTGTTCCTCTATACCGACGGTGTGACGGAGGCCATGAATCCACAGCAGGAATTCTTTTCCGACCAAACTCTGATTTCGACAATTGCCGGGTGCCAAAATAAGCGGTCGCCGGAAGAAATCATTGACTGCGTCCTCAAGGCAGTAAAGGCTTTTGCCGGAGTAGAACCGCAATCAGACGACATCACTATGCTTGCCCTGCATTATCGGGGAAAGAGGACGAGGCAGGGGAATAAAGTGAAGTGAAAATGTCAATTTTTGAAACAAGATCATTTTAATAATAAAATATGGGGTGATATTTATGGAAATTCAGACAGGAAAAGAAAAGAATACAGTTGTTGTTTCTATCAAAGGGAAAATCGATGCCGTTACGGCGCCGGAATTGGAAAAGGAGCTTTCGAACCTGATTGCCCAGGGCGAGAATTTTTTTCTCTTCAACTTCAGCGAGCTTGAATATATCAGTAGTGCAGGCCTGCGAAGCCTTCTGGCTGCGGCAAAACAGGTCAAGCCCAAAGGTGGAAATATTGTTTTCTCCGGACTTAAGGGACCAGTTGGGGATGTGTTTAAAATATCAGGATTCGGCACAATCTTCAAAATATTTGAAACCCAGGAAGATGCATTAAAGTAGGGAATACTTATGGTCATACCCGCAACTATTACATTGCCTGCAAAATTAGACTCCCTCTATGATTTCATAGATTTTGTTTCTTCCTGCGCCAGAGAACAGGGATTCAGCAACAAGAGGGTAAGCGAGATAGAACTGGCATTGGAGGAAATCCTTGTCAACATCTTTAAATATGCCTACAAGGATTGCAGTTTTGATGGTGAGATAGAGATTACCTGCAAGCTTGCCTGCGCAAATAGTTTTGTCATTGAGATCGTGGATTCCGGTATGCCATTTGATATATTATCCGTTCGTGAACCTGATATAACAGCGGACATTGATGAACGCCAAATCGGTGGGTTGGGAGTATTCTTCGTAAAACAATTAATGGATGATGTCCAGTACCGGCGTGAGGAAGACCGGAACAAACTGACACTCGTTATAAAGGATTTAGCCATCATGCCGGACATATATTAATTTTTCTGTGTCAAATCCTAACGAGGCGGCTTTATCAACCAGACGTTTCTTTAAATCATCAGCCATTAGCGGGCTGCGGGCCAAAAGCCATAAATAAGACTTATCCGGACCACATACCAGCGCGTACGAATAATTCTCGCGATCAAGATCAAAGACAACATACGATCCATAAAAAGGGCCGAAAAAAGAAACTTTCAGAAAGCCCTCATCCTTACGATTAACAAAATAACCTTTGCCTTCAATATCTTTCCATTTATTTTCTTTTTTAGAATAACCTCGATTTACAACTCGTAAACCGCCATCGGAGCGAAGGCTGTATTCGGCACTAACAGATGTGAGTCCCCGTTCAAAGGAGTGATCGAGCCGAGCTATTTCGTACCACTTTCCCAGATACCGCTCGACATTAAAATTATCAACTGGCGTAATATTTTCCGGTATATTGACGCAACCTGCTAATAATAAAACAAAGGCCATGAGTATTTTTTTCATTTTAATTTCTCCTTTCTCTTTACAATCAGGTAAAGATGCCTTAACTTACCTGAAAAGAGTTGGATTTAAAAGGAGGAAGTATGAAGCTTGATGACTATTTTGAGAATACTAATGGAGTAGGAGTTCTTTCTACCGCCGATAACAAAGGAAAGGTAAACGCAGCTGTCTATGGACGGCCGCATTTTATGGATGAGCATACTGTTGCCTTTATCGCCTCCGACAGACTGACTCACGCCAATTTGAAAGAGAATCCTTCCGCGACATATCTCTTCAAAGAGGATGGTTCTTATAAAGGGTGCAGGCTTTATCTTACAAAAACACACGAAGAAAAAGACAGCCCCATGATCGAAAAAATCCGCCGCAAGAAATATAAAGGAATCGGCCGCAAAGATAATATGGAATCAAAATTTCTCATCTATTTTAAAGTGGACAAAGTATTGCCTCTAATAGGTGACGGCAAGTAAAGGACGCTTTGGCGATGCGGCGAATATTACTGCGTGGGAATACTGCAATCTCCATGGCCTCGCTGCCCGGACTGATAGATGAGTATGACGCATTGATGCATCCATATCTGAAAAACGTGGGCAGAGGAAACGAGATCGACTGGAGTTTGAATACCATGAATAAAAATTTAATTAACCAATTCTGTCAACGAACGGTTTGCTAATAAATGTCAGAATTACTTGATCCCGGCTATATCGGACTCTTTTTGGCAGCATTTCTTGCGGCAACTGTGCTCCCCTTCAGTTCAGAGATTCTATTTGGCACCATGCTCTACGGAGATTATGATTTTGCGCTCTGCCTTCTCTTCGCATCAGCAGGTAATACACTGGGTGGCATGAGCAGTTATCTTCTTGGCTTTCTGGTGAAATGGGATTGGCTTGAAAAGTACATGAATATTCGAATGGAAAAAGTGAAATTGCTCCATTCAAAAATTAAAGACCCATAGCCATTGCTTCTCTTATGTGCTGGCTACCTGTAATTGGTGACCCTCTGGCTGTAGCCCTCGGATTTATGAGAGCTCCGGTACTAAAGGTTATGATGTTTATGTTTGCCGGTAAATTTTTCAGATACTTTGCATGGGGACTGCTTACGCTGAAAATTATAAATTTTTAATTCGTTATTCATTATTTCATTCATTTCATATTCATCTGCATACGCAAAATTCTGCTCGATATTACATCATCACTGAGCCGTAGCGTGACTAATTTTGGCATATATTCACCTTCTTCATTGTTTTGAATAGAACATGTTCGTTTTGATTCAGTTTGTCACGTTTTGGGAGCGGAGCATGTGGTATTTACGGCATCAGGCCGTAAAGATTTGACCCTTGGCAGTGTCAACAGACATCTCGTCCTATATGATGACACCTTTTACCTTTTTCAGGGGCATACTGTGTTTTAAGATTTCAATATTAGCTTTATATTTTTCATCATGTTTAATAATTAATTCTAACTTTTCCAACTCCAGCAAATCTCTTTTCAGTGTAACCGGAGAATACTGCGTGTATTCCCTGATAAATGCCGGATTGTTATTTAACAGAGAGTCTATGGTTTGAAAAGAATCAGCCGGAAAATTCAGGGCTATATTTCTTCTTCTTTTAACAATGGCTTTGGTTTTCCCTGCCGCCTTTTTGCTGTCCAGAATTTCATAAATATAATTACGCCATGCTGTTTTTAATACATTTATTTGGACAATATCAAGAACCTCATTAAGGCCATCACGAAAGCCCAGTAAAGCATAAGCGATAAAGCCAGAAAGGTTTCTTTCTTTACCAGCCCGCTCAAGTTGCCGGTAATATTCCTCGCGGGTATTGTTGTAATGATTGGAGAGGATGTGCGAAGCAATATCAGGCAAGCCGGCTCTTAACAAAAGATAAAATTCAATCAATCTGGCCGTGCGCCCATTGCCGTCACCAAACGGATGAATCCAGGCAATGTAAACATGGCAAACAATAGCCTGAAGAACCTGTTCGGTAAAATTCTGTTTGCCGTCTTCGTAATGAAATATCTCCTTAAGCCAATCGCATAGCTGAATAATTAACGGCAGGACATCTTTTCCCAACGGTGGTTTATAGGAACCGACAACAACATCATGTCCTGAAATTCTAAACTGGCCGGGCGCCGCCTTCAAATGATCGCCTAAATTTTTCCCGATATTAAAATGAAACGTTTTTATTAATTCCGGCGTAATCAGATGATCTTTACCATCAATGATAACTTCACTCCGAATCTGGTTTAATGCATTGATTACATTTTGCACTTCTGTTTGGAGATATTCCTTGCTGGGCGGTAGCTTGCCACCTTCATCAATTTTGATTATTTCTTCCTCGGACAAGGTATTGCCTTCTATTGCTGTTGTAGCCTGTGCGCCTTTGCGTAAAGATACATGTAGCAATTGCTGACGATATACAGGTTCCAGCGGGGCATTGGATATAATGCGGATGATTGCTTCGCATTGCCCAAGCATAAACAAGGTTTCTTCAGCTACCTGCCAATTCTTTTTAAAAGAAATATGTCCATATAATGTCAGATTATTTGTCATAATATTTACCTTCTATCTTGCTGTAATTAATTACCAATACAAATAGCCTATAGTATTTGTCATACGATATGAATGGAGATTTGTCAACTAATAAGAACGAATTAATGAGACCCAAGCTACAGGCCTCCCTCATCTTATTTCACTTTTAAATTTATTGTGAAACTCCCATTCCGAAAGCGCAGCGTAGAGGAATGGGTAAGTTGAACAATCCTGCGCAGCAGAGGGTATAATACCCCAAAGTTTGCTTTGGGGTATTATACCCTTGATTTAATTGTGTTTTGAAATCTTTTAATTTACCTTCGCCTGCCCATTCATCAACATCGGAAGAAGCCAGTCACGAAGTTCGGAGAGTTTTTGATTTTGGAAAATGTTATTCTTAATCATAATATAATTGCCTTTAATAGTTTCATCAAAACGTTGAGCAATTGTTTCATTAGGCGTCTGCTGCTTCTGAGTACTATGTTTCTGCGAGAATAGATACTAAACTATTGTTTCTAATGTATAATCTCTTGACGTTTATTTTACAACTGTTTTTCCCATCTCCTTA